>RFXW01000053.1 GCA_009921245.1 Candidatus Fonsibacter lacus
GTCAACCCAGTGCGGGCCAAGCAGCTCACCAACTTCCGTGTGTCTGGTAAAGAAGACGCGATTCGTTTAACGCCACCGATTGACCTTACGCTGGAGTATGCGGTGGAGTTTATTGAAGACGACGAGCTGGCAGAAATTACACCCAAGGCGATTCGCTTGCGTAAGCGATACTTAAAAGAGCACGAGCGCAAGCGTGCCTCTCGGGTGAGTTAATTTGCGTTAAACCGAAACCGCAGGAGTTGTTGCGTATGACCACGCCATCTACACATTCAAACGAAGCGTATGTGTTAACCGAGGTTGGCAACGATGGCGTGGGGCGTATTACGCTGAACCGGCCACAAGCCTTGAATGCGTTGTCGCTGCCCATGGTGCGCACACTTGCCGCCACATTACGCGCGTGGGCGCACAACGCAGCCGTGCAGCAGGTGGTGATACGCGGCAGCCACAAGCAAGGGCCGTTTGGGCACTTTTGTGCCGGTGGTGACATTCGGTTTTTTCACCAGGCGGCGCTGGCTGGCGAGGCCGCGCTTGAGGACTTTTTTACCGAAGAATATCAACTGAACCACCTGATTCACACCTACCCCAAGCCCTACGTGGCGCTTATGGATGGCGTGGTAATGGGCGGTGGCATGGGCTTGAGCCAGGGCGCGGCACTGCGGGTGGTTACACCCAATACACGCATGGCCATGCCCGAGGCGCGCATTGGTTTGTTTCCCGATGTGGGCGGGGGCTATTTTTTAAGTCGCTGCCCAGGTTATGCCGGTGAGTGGTTGGGTGTAACCGGGCAGGTGTTGCACGCCGGTGATGCGGTGGCCTTTGGCTTGGCCGATGTTTGTGTGCCCGCCGATGCACTGGCGGCGATTTGGCAATCGGCTAACCCGTTGGCGCACGCGCGTGGTGTGGCGCAACCTGCCCCCACGCAATGGCATGCGCAAGCCGCCGCCATTGACGATGTGTTTGGCCTGCCCACGTTGGCGCAAGCGCTGCAGGCATTGCAGCGCAGCACCTTGGATTGGGCCAAGCAGGCGCACGAGGCGATACAAGGGCATTCACCCCTGATGTGCCACGTGATTTGGGAGCAGATTCGGCGCGCGCGAGGCCTAAGCCTGGCGCAGGCGCTGCGCATGGAGCGCGACATGGTGCGGCACTGCTTTCACTGGCGCGGCGTGGCCAACAGCGAAACGCTGGAAGGGGTGCGCGCGTTGGCGGTGGACAAAGACCACGCGCCACGTTGGCGCCCTGCCACCCCAGACGAGGTGCAGGCGCAGGATGTGGCCGGGTTTTTTGTAAGCCCTTGGCCCGCGCACGCGCATCCGCTGCGCGACTTGGCTTAAGCTGCCGTAGGTGCCAAGCCCCTGAGCTGGGCTTGAATTTGCAGTGCCAAAGGCTGCGAATAAATTCGGCACTGGGCAAACGCACCCGCAATAAACCACAGGCCAGGCTGCTGCGTGGGTTGCCACATATTGGCCAGCTCTTGCGTTTGGTTGTCGATGCCCCACACCTGACCCACCCGATCGGCAATGTCTTTGCCCATGAGCTGCTCGACCATGGTGGAGATGCCGTGGTAACCCGTGGCCGTTACGATAAGGTCTGCTGGTACGTGTGAGCCGTCTTTCATGCGCAGTCCATCGGGCTCGATGCGTTCAATATCTTGCAGCGCCAACACCGGCAGTTGCCCGTCGGCGATGAGGTTGGAGCAACCCACGTTGAAGTAGTAGCCACCGCCGCGTGTGAGGTACAGCATTTGCCAGTTCATGCCGTGGCTGCTGCCGTCGTCTAGCCTAAAGCCTGCGCGCCGCAGACCGTCGTGCAGGGCTTGGTCGGAGGCTTGCGCCAATTTAAGGTAGCGCAGGTTGGCCGCCTTAATGAGGTGCATGGGTGTGCCAACGGTGATAAGGTCGCAGACGTCGGTGCCCAGGTCGCCGTCGTACAGTTCGTAGGGCAGCTGAGCGGTGGGTTCAATGTTTTGCACCATGGTTGGGCTGCGTTGCACCATGCTGACTTGTACGCCATGGTTTTGCAGGTCTTGGGCCACGTCGTGGCCACTGGTGCCCGAGCCAAACACCACCACCCGTTTGCCCAGCCAGGGCTGTGCCCCTTGGTAGTCGTGGGTGTGCATGACTTGGCCTTGAAAGGCCTCCATACCCGCCAGCGGGGTGCGGTTGGGCACGGCGCTTACGCCAGTGGCAAGCACCACATGTTTGGGTTGCAGCACCCGCTCGGTGCCTTGGGAGCGCAGCGTAACGCGCCAGTTTTGCGTGCTTGGTTGCCACTGTGCACCACAGAACTCGGTTTCCATCCAATGGTTGATTTCCATGGCCTGGGCGTAGTAGGCCATCCAGTCGGCCAGCTTGTCTTTGGGGATGTAGGTGGGCCAGATGGACGGAAACGGCATAAACGGCAGGTGGTTGACCGTGGCCTTGTTGTGCAACACCAGTGCGTGGTAGCGGGTGCGCCAGTTGTCGCCAAGTTGTTGGTGCTTATCAACCACCAGCGTGTCAACCCCGAGTTGGGTAAGGCGCGCCGCAATCGATAGACCGGCTTGACCTGCGCCAACCACCAACACCTCGGGTTCGCGGTCGGTGTAGCGCATGGCTTCGGCGCGGCGATCGGCCCAGTTGGGGCCTTGAAAGCGACGAATATGCTCGGTGGGTGCGGCTTTGCGCATGGCTTTGGGCTCATGGCCCTTAAACCATTGCACCGTGGTCATCAGTGTCCAGGCTTGCCATTGGCCGGCGGGCGAGCGCTTGAGTCGCACCAACCCCTCGCCTTGAGCCAGCTGGGTGTCGAATTCAATGCTGACCTCTAACCAGGTGTGGCCGTCGCGCTCAACCCATCGGGTAAGGGGCTTGCTGGCGTGGCGCCGCCAGGCGCTGGGAGCCGTGGTGGGCAAGCAGGTGCTTAGCTGGGCCAGCACCGCCTCGTGGCCCGACCACGTTTGCACCGACCAATGAAACGCAACCAAATCGCGCCAGTGGCAGTCTGGCGAGAGGCAGGCAGCCAGGGCACTGGCCTTGCCGCTGGCGCAGGCGGCTTCCCAATCCGACAGCCATTGGTCGGCAACTGCTTGGTGGGCGGCCGTATCGGCCTTGGGCTCGGCGTGGGGGACGACTTCGGGAGCGTTCATGGCATTGGGGCGTGGTTGGCAAACACGCCCCAATGGTAGGCTGATAAAGGGGGGGAGACCGTAGCGGGTGCGACAATCCCCCTTTGCCCGGGTTCGGTTTACCTAACGTCTCGGCGCATCATGCCGTCGTGCCAGCGCCCCATGTAGCCCTGGTAGCTGGGGTAGCGGCGGTCGTCGTCGTAACGGTCGTCCCAGTCGCGGTCCATGCGTGAGCGCACCAGTTCACCCGACTGCGCGTTGTAGTACTGCTTGACCCGGCGTTTTTCTTTGTCCCAGGCCTCAACTTTGTAGCAACCGCCGCGGGTGATTTCAAAGTCGTCTACCACCAGGCCTTGATCGCGCAGTTTTTGCTGAAAGGCAATGGAGTCTTGCCATTCGCTGCGCGGTGCATCGGTGCAATACGGGCTGGCACTGGCCAACCCGGCCGCTGCAAGCAGGCCGATAGCGATTGAATACTTAACGACTGATTGTTTTTTCATACTTAACTCCAAAAAAGTTACTGAGGAGTTAATTGTATGCCTACGTGTATGAATAAAGCATTAATAAAAATGAACTGGGCGCCGGTTGCTTAGGCCGGCTCGGTGGCGGCAAAGCCCGGCAGCGTGCTGGCCACTTGCTGGTACCAGGTGGTCAGTTGCGGCCGACCCTCAGACCACGGGTGGATGGCACGAAAGCTGATATAGCCCAGCGCACAGGCCAGCGCAATGGGGGCGCCCAGACCTTCGCTGGGCTTGGGCCAGGTGGCAATGTCGGCCTCTAGGTGGTTGAGCGCTTGTTTAATTTTGTGCTGCTGACGCTCACGCCACACGGTGGAGGGTGGTTGGTCGCCGGCAAAGCGTTCGGCGTATACCCAGGCAATGGCCGAGTCGATCAGGCCTTCGGCCAAAGCGGCGCGGGTGAGCGCGGCGTCGCGCTCGGCGCCGCTGGCAGGAAACAGCGCTTGGCCAGCCAGGCGCTCGAGGTGGTCAAGGATGACGCGGCTGTCGTACACGCACAGGCCTTGGGGTGTGACCAAAACCGGGATGCGCCCCAGCGGGTTTTGCGACTGCAGGCTGTCGCCAAGGTCGTTGGTGTCGGTGGTTTGCATGGTGATTTGATCTTGCAAACCAAAGGCGGTGATGGCCATGCGCACCTTGCGGGCGTAGGGAGAGGCCGGGCTCATGCGAAGTGTGTACATATTTTTTAGGGGCAGTGGTGGACGAAAAGGCGGATTGTAGGGGCGGGTGAAGCAGCCGAGGTTGCCGACCCAAGCGGTTGGATTTAGGCGCTTAGCAAAGCAAGGACTTGGTCTGATGTTCGAACGTCTCCGAATTGTTGGATCACATTCTCTAGGCTAACCAGATGCTCTTCTTCTGAAAGCGCGGCGCAGCAATCGGCCACCATGACCACCCGGAAATCGAGCATCATGGCGTCGCGGGCGGTGGACTCGCAGCACACGTTGGTTTTGGTTCCGGCAATTAGCACGGTATCGAGCCCACGACTGCGCAGAATGCGCTCCAGCGAAGACGAGCCGGCAATGAGCGCGCTGTAGCGATTTTTGACCACCGTAAGGTCGTCGGGCTCGGTGTTAAGTTCGTGCCACACCTGCTGCCGGCCGGGTGACAGGCTCTCCATGGTTTGCGTGCGCACTTGATCGGATACCACATGATTAAAGAACAGCGCCCAGTCGCTTTGCCCAGCTTGCGAACCATTGGCATGCACCACCCAAATCACGGAGCCCCCGCGCTGGCGCAAGCCCGCGGCCAGCCGATTGATGGGCTTAACGATGGCGCGCGATTGCACAACCTCGGCTGGCGCGCCGGGTTGGCAAAAGGTGTTTTGCATGTCGATTACGAGCAGGGCGGTGCGAGCGGGATCGAGTGCGTTGAACCAATGCAGGCGACCGCGACGGGCCATAACCCGCTCAACAATGTGCGGCCGGATGGGGGTGTGCGAGGCGGTTGCTGGGGGCATGGGTGGTGTTGGGCCTTGGCAGATTGATGGCCTGATTGTATGAACGACCCGCCAAAGCCTAGGCAGGGCAAGTGGCTTGGCCTACAGCCACCGGATGACGCCAATGATTGCCGCCGCAGCATAAAAAAACTGCAACACCAACATGCCGTGGTGTTTGCCGATTAGGGCCCACAGCGCAATCGCCACCGACGAAACCAGCAACAGGGTAAAGCCCAGCACCTCGTGGCCGGTGTTTGATGCCACCAGCAACGAGTAGGCAATGGCGGTGAGCACGCCCAACCATTCAAGGGCTTTGGCTTGGCGGGTGGATGCGGGCATGGCGGCGTGTTGAGTTTAGTTACCTACGTGCAGGGCGTAGCGAACAATGCCCACGGCGTAAATGGCAAGAAAGGTTAGATTTAACCATTTCAGTTGCGGCTCGTGGTGCAGCCATGCGCAGTAGGCCCAGATGATGCAAAACGGCAACGAGAGAAACATGGTGAGCGGATAGCCGTTAAAGATGATGGCCAGCGCGTTGCCCAGCCCCAGTGCCAGGGCAATGTTTTTAATGGTGCGTTCGGTGGCAGGCGCCAGGCTATGGGGCAGGGCCTTGCTGAAGAGATGGTTGACGAGTCTATCCATGGTGTTTACGAAAGGCTATTTCTCGACCCTTGACATATCGGCGCGCAGCCCCATGGCCGTGACCGCAGCATGCGAATTGTCGTGCAGCAGCGCGCGATGCGGGCTGGAATTGGCCAAGTGCCCCAACAATCGCAATTCTTTGTCAGCGCTGCTGAAGTGCTGAGGGTTGTACAGCCTTTGGTGCGGCTTGGGCAAGCTAGAAAATTATTCCCACTCAATGGTGGCAGGCGGCTTGCTGGACACGTCGTAGGTTACGCGGTTGATGCCGCGCACTTCGTTGATGATGCGCGAGGACACCTTTTTTAGCAGGGGGTAGGGCAGTTCGGCCCAGTCGGCGGTCATGAAGTCTGAGGTTTGCACGGCGCGCAAGGCCACCACGTATTCGTAGGTGCGGCCGTCGCCCATAACGCCCACGCTTTTTACTGGCAGAAACACGGCAAAGGCTTGGCTGGTGAGGTCGTACCAGCTTTTGCCGGTGTGTGGGTCTAGGGTGTTGCGCAGTTCTTCAATAAAGATGGCGTCGGCCTCGCGCAGCGCTTGCGCGTAATCGGCTTTAACTTCGCCCAAAATGCGCACCCCCAGCCCAGGCCCAGGAAAGGGGTGGCGGTACACCATGTCGCGCGGCAGGCCCAGGGCCACGCCGAGTTCGCGCACTTCGTCTTTAAACAGGTCGCGCAGCGGCTCAAGCAGCTTAAGCCCAAGTTGTTCGGGCAGTCCGCCCACGTTGTGGTGGCTTTTAATGGTGACGGCTTTTTTGCTTTTTGCGCCGCCGCTTTCAATCACGTCGGGGTAAATGGTGCCTTGCGCCAAGAATGTGGCGCCGGGGTGTTGGCTGTCGCCTTGCTTAAGCAGCTCGGCTTGTTGTTTAAATACTTCTACAAATTCGCGGCCTATGATTTTGCGTTTGTCTTCGGGGTCGGCCACGCCGCCAAGGGCCCGCATAAAGGCGGCGCTGGCGTCAACCCGAATCACGCGGGCGTGCAGTTGGCCGGCGAACATGGCCATGACCATGTCGCCTTCGTTAAGGCGCAGCAGGCCGTGGTCAACAAATACGCAGGTAAGCTGGTCGCCGATGGCGCGGTGAATCAGGGCGGCGGCTACCGATGAGTCAACACCACCCGAGAGGCCAAGTATCACGTGTTCGTTGCCTACTTGGGCGCGTATGCTGGCCACGGCTTCTTCTATGTAGTTGCCCATCACCCAGTCGGGCTTGGCTGCGCAGATATCAAGGGCAAATCGGTGCAGAATCGCCGCGCCTTGGGCGGTGTGGGTTACCTCGGGGTGAAATTGCACGCCATAAAAGCCGCGCGCTTCGTCGGCCATGCCCGCCACCGGGCACGCCGGTGTGGAGGCCATGCAAACAAAGCCCGGGGGCAGGGTGGTTACTTTGTCGCCGTGGCTCATCCAAACCCGCAGCATGCCGTGGCCTTGGTCGGTGCGAAAGTCTTCTATGGCTTGCAACAAGCGGGTGTGGCCGCGCGCGCGTACCTCGGCGTAGCCGAATTCGCGGGTGCTGCCGCTTTGCACTTCGCCGCCGAGTTGCTGCGCCATGGTTTGCATGCCGTAGCAAATGCCCAGCACCGGTACGCCGAGCTCAAAGACGGCCTCGGGCGCGCGGTCGGTGGCTTCGGCGTATACGCTGGCGTGGCTGCCTGAGAGCACAATGCCTTTGAGCGTGCCGTCGGCGGCTTGCTGGCGCAACCAATCGTTGCTTACGTCGCAGGGGTGTACTTCGCAGTACACATGCGCTTCGCGAATGCGCCGGGCAATGAGTTGCGTGACCTGCGAGCCAAAGTCGAGGATAAGTATTTTGTGGTGAGACATGGCGGGCGGTTGATCAGTCGGCGCGGTAGTTGGGCGCTTCTTTGGTGATTTGGACGTCGTGGGCATGGCTTTCGCGCATGCCTGCGGCGGTGATTTGCACAAACTGCGCGTGTTGCTGCATGTCTTGCAGGGTGGCCGCGCCGCAATAACCCATGGCGGCGCGCAGCCCGCCGGCCAGTTGATACACGATGCCCACCAACGAGCCTTTGTAGGGCACACGGCCTTCAATGCCTTCGGGTACCAGTTTTTCGGCGTTGGGGTTGTTGCTGTTGACTTCTTGAAAGTAGCGGTCGGCGCTGCCTTGCTGCATGGCGCCCACACTGCCCATGCCGCGGTAGCTTTTGTAGCTGCGGCCTTGGTAAAGAATGACTTCACCCGGTGCCTCTTCGGTTCCGGCAAACATGCTGCCCAACATCACGCTGCTGGCGCCTGCGGCAATGGCTTTGGCAATGTCGCCGCTGTAGCGTATGCCGCCGTCGGCGATCAATGGAATGTCGGTGCCGGAAAGGGCGGTGGCCACGTTGTCGATGGCGGTGATTTGCGGCACCCCCACCCCGGCCACGATACGTGTGGTGCAAATGCTGCCTGGCCCTATGCCAACCTTGACGGCGTCGGCCCCGGCGTCGGCCAAGGCGCGGGCTGCGTCGCCGGTGGCAATGTTGCCGCCAATCACATCGAGTGCGGGGAATTCGCGTTTCACCCAGCGCACGCGCTGCAGCACGCCTTCGCTGTGGCCGTGTGCGGTGTCTACCACAATCACGTCTACCCCGGCACCGGCCAATGCCGCCACGCGCTCTTCGGTGCCTTCGCCCACGCCCACCGCAGCGCCCACGCGCAGGCGTCCTTGGTCGTCGCGCGCGGCGTAGGGAAAGGTGAGTTGTTTGGTGATGTCTTTTACCGTTACCAGGCCGCGCAGCTCACCCTGTGCGCCCACCACCAGCAGGCGTTCAAGCTTGTGTTGGTGCAGCAGCGCTTTGGCTTGGGCCGAGGTGGTGCCTTCGGGTACCGTAATCAGGCGCTCGTGCGGCGTCATGATGTCGGTAACGGGGGCGTCCATGCGCGTTTCAAAGCGCAGGTCGCGGCCGGTGACAATGCCAACCACGCGCTGCCCATCGACCACAGGAAAGCCCGAAACCCCGAGTTGCTCTGACATGGCCTGCACCTGGCGCACGGTGTGCTGCGGGGTAACCACCACCGGGTCGCGTACCACGCCGCTTTCGTAGCGCTTAACTTTGGCCACTTGCGCCGCTTGCTCGGCGGCGGTCATGTTTTTGTGGATGATGCCCATGCCGCCCTCTTGCGCCATGGCAATGGCCAAGCGGGCTTCGGTAACGGTGTCCATGGCCGCCGACAACAGCGGCAAATTAAGTGCAATACGGCGCGAAAGGCGGGCGTTGAGCTGGGTGTCTTTGGGCAGCACCCGCGAGTGGGCGGGAACCAATAAAACGTCGTCAAAGGTCAGCGCCGACCCAAGTAATTGCATGTTGTTACTCCCAAAAACCCGATTTTACCGGGCTGCTCAGGCCGGCCTTAATAGCCTGGCTTGGCCCCTGGGCGGCGGGTGGCAAATAAGCCGGCGCGGCGGCTGCCTTGGGCTTCAAAGCGTTGTCGGCGCGCGGTTTTTGGGTCCACCAGCAAAGGTCGGCACAAACTGAGCTGGTCATGTGGCTGCAGCGGTTGCGCCGGCGCAACCCGCCGCCCGGCGATGCCAACGCTCCAGCCGCTTGCTGGGGCAGGGTGCTGCGGGTGTTGGGCTTGCCAAGCGGCCAAGGCGTCTGCCACGGTGGCCGCAGCAGGCAGCAACAGTTGGGTAACCACACATTGGCGTGGGCCCACGCTGGCCAGCACCTCTATGTTTATTGGGTTCATTGGCTGGGGTACACGCGCTCGGCGCGCTGCACAAAGGCCTGCACCAAGTTGGCCGCGATTTTGTCAAACACCGGTGTCAGCCAAGCCGCCAATGGCCCGCTGGCCATTTGGTAGCTAAGGCTCAGCGACACTTTGCACGCCCGGCCGTCGTCGAGTGCGTCAAAGCGCCAGTGACCTTCAAGGTGGCTAAAGGGGCCGTCAACCAAAGCAAGCTGCACCCGATGCGGCGCTTCGTGGGTGTTGCGTGTGGTGAAGTGCTGGTTAATGCCCGCCACGCCCAAGCCCAGTGTGGCGGTTACGCCATCGGCGTGCTGCTCCACAATGCGGGCTTCGCGGCACCACGGCAAAAACTCGGGGTAGCGCGGCACGTCGGTTACCAAGTCGTACATTTGCTTGGGGGTATGCCACAGGAGCACCGATTTTTCTACCGTCTTCATTACAATGCAGTTTTTGTGTTACGGGCCATGCGGGGTCGATTGTAAGTAGCCCACGCGCACCGGTGCGTTGTGACCGCTTGATTCCCCGTACGGTTTGGGCTTTATGTCGCGACGTTCCATACCCACCACCACCGCCGCGCCGCCCAAAAAAAAGGCGGCCAAGCCTATGCCTGCGCGTATTGCCGACAACCGGCGCGCGTCGTACAACTATTTTTTTGAAGAAACCCACGAGGCCGGCGTGGTGCTGCAAGGTTGGGAAGTTAAGGCGCTGCGGCAGGGCAAAGCGCAGATCAGCGAGGGTTATGTGGTGGTGCGTAACGGCGAGCTGTTTCTTATTGGTTGCTTAATTTCGCCGCTGCGCAGCACGTCCACCCACGTGAGTGCCGAGGGGGCACGCACACGCAAGTTGCTGATGCACAAAGACGAGATCAAGCGGCTAATGGGCAAGGTGGATCAACGCGGGTTTACCTTGGTGCCGTTGAACTTGCACTGGAAGGGTGGCCGGGTGAAATGCGACGTGGCGCTGGCGCGTGGCAAGTAAAGAGCGCGAGGGCAAGCGCGAGGTGGAACGCGCCATGAAGCAGCGCATTTAACCGCCAACCGTCGAGGCACGCCGTGTATTTACCGCGTCAGTTTGCTTACCCCGAGCACGCCGAGGCGGTGGTGCGTGCCCACCCGTTGGCCAGCCTGATTACGCACGACCCCCAAGGGGGCAGCCGTGCCTGCCATGTGCCCATGAGCTTGGCGGTGTCAGACGATGGCAGCTGGACCTTGCACGCGCATGTGGCCAAAAACAATCCGCAGGCCGATGACTTGCACCGCGCCGACGCGGAGGTGCTGGTGCTGTTTGTGGGGCCGCATGCCTATATGTCGCCAGCGGTGTACGACAGTGAGCAGCACGTGCCAACCTGGAGTTACGTGGCGGTGCACTGCCGGGCGCGCGCCCATGTGTTGCAGGGTGAGGCGGCCAAAGACGCGTTACTTAAAACGCTGATTGGTGAACACGAGCCTGCGTACGCGGCGCAGTGGCGCAGTTTGCCAAAAGATTACACCGAGCGCATGCTGGCCGGCGTGGTGGCTTTTGAGCTGCGTGTGCACGATGTGCAGTGCGCGGTGAAGCTGAATCAGCACCGACCACAAGCGCATCGCGCCATGCATCAGCGCTACGCCAACGGCAACGCCAACGAGCGCGCGCTGGCGGCTTGGATGGAGCGTTTGGCGCTGCTTGATGCGCCCGATGCATCTGACCCCACATGAAGGGTCAAGGCTGCTCAAACAACGACGCGCACTGGATGGGCGTGGCGTTGCAGCAGGCCCAGTTGGCCGCCGAACGTGGTGAGGTGCCGGTGGGTGCGGTGGTGGTGCGCGGCAACCAATTGGTAGCGGCTTCGCACAATGCACCCATTGCCTTGCACGATCCCACCGCGCATGCCGAAATACGCGCGCTGCGCGCCGCCGGGCAGGCACTGAACAACTACCGGCTGAACGACTGCACCCTTTACGTTACGGCGGAGCCCTGCGCCATGTGCGCCGGGGCAAGCTGGCACGCGCGTGTGCGGCGCGTGGTGTACGGTGCGGCGGAGCCGCGCACCGGGGCGTTGGCCTCGGTGGCGCAACTGTTTAACAACAGCCTTAAGGCCGGCGCGCCCGAGGTGGTAGCCGGTGTGCGTGCCGAAGAAGCCGCCGCTTTGTTGCAGCATTTTTTTGCACAGCGGCGGCGGCCCGCACCGTGGCCATTGCGTGACGACGCGCTGCGATCGCCCGAGTTTGACCTGCCCGGCTGGCCAGGCGAAGGGGTGGAATCGTGCCACGTGGCCGATTTGCCGGCACTGGGTGGGTTGCGGCTGCACTACCTAGACGCTGGCCCGCGCGACGCCGCCACCACCTGGGTGTTGTTGCACGGTAACCCAA
>RFXW01000054.1 GCA_009921245.1 Candidatus Fonsibacter lacus
GCGTGTGATCGCGCCAGACGTAGGCGGTGGCTTTGGCTCAAAGATTTACCTCTACGCCGAGGACGTGGCGCTGACTTGGGCGAGCAAGCAGCTCAATCGTTCCATCAAATGGACCGCCGACCGTTCCGAGTCGTTTGTGAGCGACGCGCACGGCCGCGACCACGTTTCGCAAGCCGAAATGGCAATGGACAAAGACGGTAAGTTTTTGGCCCTACGTGTGCACACCGATGCCAACATGGGTGCCTACTTGTCGACATTCGCCAGCTGCGTGCCCACCATTTTGTATGCCACGTTGCTCGCTGGTCAGTACACCACCCCACAGGTGTATTGCGAGGTGGACGCTTGGTTCACCAACACCGCACCGGTGGATGCCTACCGTGGTGCGGGGCGGCCCGAGGCCTCCTATTTGCTCGAGCGCTTGGTCACGCGCGCGGCATGGGAGCTCGGCATCGGTCAAGACGAAATTCGCAAGCGTAATTTCATTGATCAATTCCCGTATCAAACGCCTGTGGCCTTGCAGTACGACATTGGTGACTACCACGCGTGCATGAACAAGGCTGAACAAATGGCCGATGTTGCCGGCTTTGAGTCGCGCAAAAAAGCCTCAGCCGCGCAAGGCAAGCTGCGCGGTATCGGCTACTCCAGCTACATTGAGGCTTGCGGTATCGCGCCATCGAACATTGCAGGTGCCTTGGGCGCGCGCGCCGGTTTGTTTGAATGCGGAGAGATCCGGGTGCACCCCACGGGGTCGGTTACGGTGTTCACCGGTTCCCACAGCCACGGCCAAGGGCACGAAACCACTTTTGCGCAAGTGGTGGCGGCGCGCCTAGGCATTGGCGTGGACCAAGTGGACGTGGTGCACGGTGACACCGGGCGTGTACCTTTTGGCATGGGAACCTACGGTTCGCGTTCGATCTCGGTGGGCGGTGCAGCCATCATGCGCGCCCTAGACAAAATCGAGGCCAAGGCCAAAAAGATTGCGGCCCACCTGATGGAAGCCAGTGATGCCGACGTTGAGTTCGCCAACGGCGAGTTCACGGTTAAGGGTACGGACAAAAAGATTCCATTTGCTCAAGTTGCCTTGACCGCCTACGTGCCGCATAACTACCCGTTGGAGACCCTCGAGCCTGGGCTGAACGAAACCGCGTTTTATGACCCGACCAACTTCACGTTCCCAGCGGGAACCTATATCTGTGAGGTTGAGGTTGAGCCTGAAACCGGCGTGGTAACGATTGATCGCTTCACCGCGGTGGACGACTTTGGCACCATCATCAATCCCATGATTGTTGAAGGACAAGTGCACGGTGGTTTGGCGCAGGGCATAGGCCAAGCGCTGCTAGAAAACTGCGTGTACGACCCCGAGTCAGGGCAGCTGTTAACCGGCAGTTTCATGGATTACGCCATGCCGCGCGCCGACGATTTGCCGACTTTCCAAATTGGTAATGTCGTGACAGCATGCACCCACAACCCGCTGGGCACCAAGGGCTGCGGCGAAGCCGGTGCGATTGGCTCGCCACCGGCGGTGATCAACGCCGTGCTCGATGCGTTGCGCGAGCGTGGCGTAACCGATCTGGACATGCCGGCTTCACCGCACCGTGTATGGGAAGCCTTGCAAGCAGCCAAAGCCTAAGACTATTTTTGGAGTAGCACACATGTACGCATTTGAATACACGCGCGCGGCCTCGGTGGATGAGGCCGTTAAGCACGTTGGCGCCGGTGGCCAGGCCCTGGCGGGCGGTCAAACCCTCATCGCCACCATGAAGCAGCGTTTGGCTGCCCCGGACCGTTTGGTGGATCTGGGTCGCATCAGCGGCTTGGTGGGGGTAAAAAAAGAAGGTAACGCCATTACCGTGGGGGCCATGACCACCCACGCCGCCGTGGCAGCAAGTGCCGAGGTATTGGGGGCAATCCCGGCGTTGGCTGATTTGGCTGGGCAAATTGGCGACCGCCAAGTGCGCGCCCGTGGCACCTTGGGCGGCTCGCTGGCCAACAACGACCCGGCGGCTTGTTACCCCAGTGCTGTGCTGGCGCTGGGTGCCACAGTGATCACCAACAAGCGTGAAATCGCGGCCGATGATTTTTTCCAAGGTATGTACGCCACCGCTTTGGAGGCCGATGAGCTGATCACGGCGGTACGCTTTCCGGTACCCAAGCGGGCTGCTTACATCAAGTTCAAGCAAGCGGCCTCGCGCTTTGCATTGGTGGGTGTGTTCGTTGCAGACACCGGCAGCGGTGTGCGGGTAGCGGTTACCGGTGCGGCGCAAAGCGGCGTGTTTAGGCACGCGGGCATGGAGCAAGCGCTTACCGCTTCGTTTACCCCCGACGCAGTGGGCAGCGTGTCGGTCGACGCCTCTGACCTTAACCAAGACATACACGCCAGCGCGGCTTACCGCGCGCATCTGGTTAAGGTGGTTACGGCGCGCGCGGTAGCCAAGGCCGCAGCCTGATGGCGGTGGCCGAGGCGGCCATTGGCGAGTCGATCGATGCGCTAGGCGAAGCGCTGCAAGGGCAGAGCTATTTTGCCGACCGGCGTTTGGCCACGGCGCTGTTTTTGGCGTTGCGCTTGCAGCGGCCGTTGCTGCTTGAGGGCGAGCCCGGCGTTGGCAAAACCGAGCTGGCCAAGGCGTTGGCGCAGGCGCTTGGCCGGCCACTGATTCGGCTGCAGTGTTACGACGGGTTGGAACAACGCGAAGCCCTTTACGAGTGGAATTACGCGGCGCAGTTGCTGCATATGCGTGCCGCACAGGGCCAGAGCGTGGCCGATGTGGCCACACTGGAGCGCGAGCTTTATCAGGCGGCATACCTTATTGCCCGGCCGTTGCTGCAAGCGCTGCAAGCCCCGGCGCCCGGTGCGGTGTTGCTGATTGATGAGGTTGACCGGGCGGATGAGCCGTTTGAGGCGTTTTTGCTCGAGTTTTTGGCCGAATACCAAGTGAGCATTCCCGAAATGGGGGTGGTGCGTGCGGCGCACCAACCGATTACGCTGCTCACCAGCAACCGCACGCGCGATTTAAACGACGCCGTGAAGCGACGCTGCCTGTACCACTGGTTGGACTACCCCGAGCGCGAACGTGAGCTGGCCATTGTGCGTGCCCGTGTGCCCGAAGCCTCGGCGGTGTTGGCTGAGCAGGTTTCCGAATTGGTGGCCAAGCTGCGTGCCGCCCCCTTTGTGAGTGCCTTTGATCGCGCGCCCGGTATTGCCGAAAGCGTGGACTGGGCCAAAGCCTTGGTGGCACTCGATACCCTGCATGTCGACCCCGAGGTGGTGGCGGCAACCGCTGGCGTACTGTTTAAGCAACGCGAGGACGTTGCGGCGCTCAACCCCGCCATGTTGGAGCAGTTGTTTGCGCCCTCACCAACCTAAGGTGCTGTCGCTGTGGTGAGCCAGTGGGGCGACGCCAGGCGCGGTAAATTCGCAGAAAACCTGGTGGGCTTTGGTCGTGCGTTGCGCCGCGCTGGGGTGGCGGTGGACAGCGAGCGCGTGGCCAACGCGCAGCGCGCGTTGATGCTGGCCGGTGTGGCCAGCAAGGCAGATGTTTCGGCCGCGCTTGAGGCGGTGCTGATTTCAAGGCAACAAGACCGGGCGGTGTTTGCCGAGTTGTTTGACGCCTACTTTCGTAACCCCGATGTGGCCAACAAGCTGTTGGCCCAAATGCTGCCCAGTGCCGAGGGCAAGGCCGAAGGCCAGGCCAAGCGGCCGCGGGTGGCGCAGGCGTTGTCGCCCAAGGCGGCCCAAGCGGTGGCCACGCCCCAGGCTGATCAACCCGAGCAAACGGTAGAGTTTGATGCCGCCATGACGGCAAGCACCCGGGAGCGGCTGCAACAAGCCGATTTCAACGCCTTATCAGCCGACGAATATCAGGTGGTTGAGCGCTTGGCTCGAGAGGTGTCTTTGCCGCTGCCCACGGTGCCGTCACGACGCCATCGTGTGGCACGTACCGGCAGTGGCTTGCATTGGCCCAAGTTGCTGCAAGGCCTGATTCGGCACGATGGCGAGGTGTTGCAGTGGTGGCGCCACCGACGCGAACACGAGAGTCTGCCGCTGGTGGTGTTGCTTGATGTCTCGGGTTCCATGGAGCGCTACGCACGCATGCTGTTGTCTTTTCTGCATGCGGCCACGCAGCGGCGCGCCAACCGCGCGCAGCAACTCAGGCGCCGCGATGTGTTTGCCTTTGGCACCCGCCTAACCGATTTAACCCCCGCGTTCGACCAACGTGACACCGATGCCATGCTGGACGCGGTCGGACGCGTGGTGCCCGACTTTGCTGGCGGCACGCGATTGGGCGATGCGCTGGCCACCTTACGCACGGCCCATGCCCGGCGCTTGGTGGGGCGGCGCAGTGTGGTGCTGCTGGTCTCCGACGGTTTAGACACCGGCTCGCCGCACACCGAGTTGCGCTGGCTTAAGCGGCACAGCCGCAGCCTGCTGTGGCTTAACCCTTTGCTGCGTTACGACGCCTATCAGCCTTTGGCCGGTGGCGCGGCGGTGCTGCATCGGCACGCCGATGCGATGCTGGCGGTGCACAATCTGCAGCATCTGCGTGCGTTGGCTGCTAGCATAGCCACTTTGCTCCAGCAAAGTCAGCGTAACAACCATCATTGAGGACAACACATGGACATGCAAGGCCAGCGCCAACTGGGGGTAACACAACAACAGGCATGGGACGCGCTGAACGACCCCGAGGTACTCAAGGCTTGCATCCCTGGCTGTGAGCGCATCACCGCCACCGCCGCCGACGCCTTTGAAATTGGCTTGGCGTTGCGCATTGGCCCGGTGGCGGCGCGCTTCACGGGCAAAATCAAGCTGCAAAACATTCAGCCACCCAGCAGTTACACCCTTGAGTTCGAGGGCCAGGGGGGGCCGGCTGGGTTTGGTAAGGGCTCGGCCCAAGTGCAGCTGACGCCGGCTGAAGGCGGCTGCCAGCTCGATTACACCGCCAAAGCGCAGGTCGGGGGTAAAGTTGCGCAGCTCGGCCAGCGCCTTATTGACGGCGCGGCCAAGTCATTGGCTGAGGATTTTTTTAAGCGCTTTGATGCGCACATGCAAAGCCAAAACCCGGGTGCGGCCACGGCGTCAGCCGCGGGCACCAGCCAAGCGGGGCAGGCCAAGGGCATCGCCCAGCGGGTGCCGCCTTGGGCCGCGGGGGTGGCCACTTTTGCCCTGGGCTTTGGTGCCTGGGTGCTCTTGCACTTCGGTTAACCCAGTCGTAGCCCATGGAAAACCTCGACGTCATGGTGTTGCGCGCGCTGCGCGATTGGCGTCAGCGCGGTCAACGTGCGCTGCTGGCCACGGTGGTGCGCACCTGGGGTTCGTCGCCAAGGCCGGTGGGCTCCATCATGGCCATGGCCGAAGGCGGGGCGGTGGTGGGCTCGGTCTCGGGTGGCTGCATTGAAGACGATTTAATCGACCGTTACACCCAAGCCTACGCGGGCCAGGGGCCTGCACGCGCCATACCCACGGGTGCGCCGCAACGTGTGACATACGGCGTCAGCGCCGATGAGGCGCATCGCTTTGGCCTGCCGTGCGGCGGCACGCTTGAGCTGCTGCTTGAATTTGACCCCAACGCCGATCAACTGGCTGATTTGGTTCAGCAATTGGAGGCTGGGCGACTGGTGCAACGCCGGGTCAGCTTGCAAAGCGGCGCGTGCAGCTTGCAGACCACCGACCATCCAGCGGCTCTTGAACTCAACGACGAGGCGCTTACCAACACCTTTGGCCCCGAATACCGCATGCTGCTGATTGGCGCTGGGCAACTAAGTGAGTATTTGGCCACCATGGCGCGCTTCAGTGGTTTTGCCGTCACCGTTTGCGACCCACGCGAGGAATACCGAGGCGCGTGGTCGGTGCCAGGGGTGCAGGTGGTGGCCACCATGCCAGACGACATGGTGCGCGAAGCCAAGCCCGACCGCCGCACCGCAGTGATTGCCCTCACCCACGACCCCAAGCTTGACGATTTGGCCTTGCTTGAGGCGCTGGAGACCGAGTCGTTTTATGTGGGTGCGATTGGCTCGCGCCGCAACCATGGCGCCAGACGCCAACGCATGATGCAACACTTTGATCAAACCGAGACCAGCATGGCGCGCTTGCGTGGCCCCATTGGTATTTACATTGGCAGCAAAACCCCAGCCGAGATTGCCGTGAGCATCATGGCCGAGGTGATGGCAGTAAAAAACGCCGTGCAGTTGCCACGCGACATGGAAGTGGCCAGTGCCAAAGACGCGCTTGACATTCAAGCCAACGACCCCGGCGCCGTGATCTGCGGCATTGTCCCGCCCCCGGGAGCGTAGGCATGGACGCGATGCACGCCGTGCCGCCAGAAGACAAACGGTGGCAGTTTTGGATTGACCGGGGCGGCACCTTCACCGACATCGTGGCCAGACAGCCCAGCGGTGAACTGCTCACGCACAAACTGTTGTCAGAAAACCCCGAGCAGTACGAAGACGCGGCCTTGGCCGGCATTCGTCATATGCTTGGGTTGGCGCAGGACGCGCCCATTACGCCGCAGCAAGTGGCGTGCGTCAAGATGGGCACCACCGTGGCCACCAACGCGCTGCTTGAGCGCAAGGGCGAGCCCGTGCTGTTGGTGACCACCCGTGGCTACGGCGACGCGTTACGCATTGCCTATCAAAACCGGCCGCGTCTGTTCGACCGCGCGATTGTGCTGCCCGAGGCGTTGTATGCCCATGTACTTGAAGTGGATGAACGCATGGGCGCGCATGGCGAGGTGCTGCAGCCGCTTGATGCCGATGCGTTGCAGCAAACGCTTGCACCCTATCTCAGCAGTGGCATACGCGCGGTGGCCATTGTGTTCATGCACAGCTACCGCTATCCGCAGCATGAGCAACAAGCCGCAGCGGTGGTGCGGGCCATGGGGTTTGCACAAGTCAGTGTGTCGCACGAGGTGAGCCCGCTCATGAAGCTGGTGGGCCGTGGCGACACCACCGTGGTCGATGCCTATCTGTCGCCCTTGCTGCGGCGCTACGTTGAGCGTGTGGCGCGCCACATGCCTGGCGTACCTTTGTATTTCATGCAGTCCTCGGGGGGGCTTACGTCGGCGCAAACCTTTGCCGGCAAAGACGCGATTTTGTCTGGTCCGGCCGGTGGCATCGTGGGCATGGCGCGCACCGCCGAGCAGGCGCTGCACGGCAAGGCCAATGAGCCGGTGCGGGTGATTGGCTTTGACATGGGCGGCACCTCAACCGATGTGTCGCATTACGCCGGCGCGTGGGAACGTGAATTTGAAACGCTGGTGGCGGGGGTGCGTATGCGGGCACCCATGTTGAGCATACATACCGTGGCGGCGGGTGGGGGCTCCATCATCGATTTCGATGGCACGCGTTTTCGCGTGGGGCCGCACAGCGCTGGGGCCGAGCCCGGGCCGGCTTGCTACCGCCGTGGTGGCCCACTCACTGTCACAGACGCCAACGTCATGGTGGGCAAGCTGCAGCCGGCATGGTTTCCGCAGGTGTTTGGGCCGCATGCCAACGAGCCGCTAGACGCCGAGGCGGTGGCGCAAGGTTTTGCGCGGTGGGCCGAACAGGTGCAGCGCACACCCGAAGAGGTTGCGCAGGGCTGCATACAAATAGCGGTGCAGCAAATGGCAGCAGCCATTAAAAAAATCTCCATTGCGCGTGGCTACGACGTCACCCGTTACACCTTGCAATGCTTTGGTGGCGCCGGTGGTCAGCACGCGTGTTTGGTGGCCGACGCGCTTGGCATGAAGCAGGTGCTGATTCATCCCTTTGCCGGCGTGCTCAGCGCGTTTGGTATGGGCTTGGCCGATCAAGCCGCCAACCGCGAACAAGCGCTTGAAATCACGCTCAGCGAGGCCGCCATGCCAAGCCTGGCCGAGCATGCCCAGGCCTTGCAAGCCGCTGTGGCCAGCGACCTCACGGCGCAGGGCTGGAGCCCAGACGGTATTCAAACCTACGCTCGGGTACACATACGCTACCAAGGCAGCGACACCGCGCTGATCGTGCCGTACAGCCCGTCCCAAAACGCACTCTGCGCCGCCTTTGAGCAGGCTTATCAACAACGCTACTCGTTTTTAATGCCCGATAAACCGCTGGTGGTTGAGGCGATGTCGGCTGAAGGGGTGGTACCTGGCGAGGCCGTGCACACCCCCTCGCGCACCACAGCCGGCAGCGGTCAGCCGGTGGCGCGGGTGCGCATGTACGCGCAAAGCCAGTGGCACGACGCCGCGTTGTGGCAAGCACACGACCTGCCATCGGGCGGCACGGTGGATGGGCCGGCCATCATCACCGACGCCAATGCCACCACCGTGATTGAGCCGGGTTGGCAGGCCACCGCCCGGGCCGACGGTTACCTTACGCTGCAGCGTGTGCAAGCGGCCACCCGACATGCCGCGTTAGGCACCCAGGCGGACCCCATCATGCTGGAGGTGTTTAACCACTTGTTCATGAACATCGCCGAACAAATGGGGCTGCAGCTACAAAACACAGCGCATTCAGTCAATATCAAAGAACGCTTGGATTTTTCTTGCGCATTGTTTGATCCCCAAGGCCAGCTTATTGCCAACGCCCCGCACATACCGGTGCACCTGGGCAGCATGGGCGAAAGTGTGCAGGCCATCATGCGGCTCAACCAAGGCCGCATGCAGCCCGGTGATGCCTACGTGTTGAACGACCCCTATCAGGGCGGCACCCACTTGCCCGACGTAACCGTGATCAGTCCGGTGTTTGTGCCGGGGCATAGCGAGCCGGTGTTTTATGTTGGCTCACGTGGCCACCATGCCGACATTGGTGGCATCACCCCCGGGTCTATGCCGGCGGAGTCGCGCACCATTGATGAAGAGGGCGTGGTCTTGGCCAACGTGCAGTTGGTGCGCGCAGGCGTGTGGCAAGAAGAAGAACTGCGCGCCAAGCTCACCACCGGGGGCGGCACCACCACGTGGCCGAGTCGTAACGTTGAGCAAAATCTGGCCGATTTGCGCGCGCAGGTGGCAGCCAATCACAAAGGGGCGCAGGAGCTGTTGCGTTTGGTGCAAGAGGTTGGGCTGGACACGGTGCTGGCCTACATGGGGCACGTGCAAGACAACGCCGAGGCCGCGGTGCGCGCGGTGGTGCCGCGCCTGCGCGACGGCGCCTTTGTGCTGCCACTGGATAACGGGGCACAAATTGCTGTGAGCCTGCGTGTGCACCCTGAGCAAGGTGAGGTAGAGATTGACTTCACCGGCACCAGCGCGCAGCAGCCCAACAACTTCAACGCCCCACGAGCCGTGACCACGGCGGCGGTGTTGTATGTGTTTCGCACCCTGGTGGACGATGATATTCCGCTGAACGCCGGATGCCTTAAGCCGCTGCGCATCCATGTGCCCGAAGGCTGCATGTTGAACCCCAAGTACCCGGCGGCGGTGGTGGCGGGGAACGTTGAAACCTCCACCTGCATCACCAACGCGCTGTATGCCGCCTTGGGCTTAATGGCTGGGGCGCAGCCCACGGTGAACAACCTAACCTTTGGCAACGCCCGCCACCAATACTACGAAACCATATCCGGCGGCAGCGGCGCAGGCTTGCTATGGGGTGAACCTGGGGCGCCGGTGCAAGGGCATCACGGAACCGACGTGGTGCAAACCCACATGACCAACTCCCGCTTAACCGACCCTGAGGTGTTGGAGTTTCGTTACCCTGTGCGCCTGGAGGGCTACAGCATACGCCACGGCTCGGGTGGCCAGGGTCACTGGCATGGTGGCAACGGTGGCATTCGGCGGATTCGCTTTTTAGAAGACATGACCGTCAGCGTGCTGTCCAACGGGCGTATTCATCCAGCGCATGCGTTGCATGGTGCGCAGCCCGGTGCGCCGGGTATCAACCGTGTGTTGCGTGTTGACGGTACCACCCAAGACGTACCGGCGCAGGCCCGCGTGGAAGTGCAAAGCGGCGACATGATCGAGCTGCACACCCCCGGTGGCGGCGGTTGTGGCTTGCCCAAGTCTGAGGGCGGGTAGGGCGGCGGTGCCCCAGGGCATCAACGCACTAACGTGTGGGGGCGGGTGTCGAGGTGGGAAACGGCAAGCCGTTGACCCGCAGCCCATGCGCGGATAGCTTGGCCGCGCGGGTGGCGCTTAGTCCTGGGGTGCGGGTGATCAAGTCAAGCCAATCCACATAATGGGCTTGGTGGCGCGCTTGAACCAAGCGCTGCGCCATGCTTGGGCCAATACCTTTTATGTCTTCAAGGGCTGGCGCCGAAGCGGTGTTGACCTCAACCTTAACATTCGAGCGGCCCGCCCAGGCGGCGTTTGGCTGCCACAAAGCAAGCGCTAACAAACACGTCAACGCCCATGGGCTGAAAAGGCTTAGCCCTCGCCGCATCGGCGAAACGGAAAGCTCTCCCAAGATTGACAGCCTGGGCATTGCCAAAAATACTGCTGCGCTTCAAAGCCACAACGCGTGCAGCGGTAACGCAGTGCCGGGTCCAACGCACGGTCAATGGCCTCAAGCACACCGGGTGGCGTGTGCGGCACACTGCGCAGGCGCTCGCGCGCCACCGCCAGCGCCGGGCTTTGCGCCAAAGCCTGTTCAAGAATGGCGTCGGATTGGCTGGCTTGCAGTTGGGCCAAGGCAAGGGTGACATCCAAACTGGGGCTGTGCGCCTGCGCCGCCTGCAGCGCTTGCACAGCCGCCGCTTGGCCTTCAGGCGCTGCCTGCACCCACTGCACCATGGCTGAGGCGGCCAGTGCCGCTGCCTTGGGCTGGGCCTGCACCAAATCCAGCAGCCGCCGCCCAACCGTTTCAAAATCACCCTGCTGCTGCGCCATTTGCGCCAGTGCCAAGACCGGGCGAACCGACTGGGGGTAAAGGGTTAGCGCTTCTTGATAGGCGCGTTGCGCTTCTTCAAGCTTTCCGTGCTGGCGTGCCTCGTCGCCCAGTTCGCAGCAATATTGCGCTGCCCGCACCGCATGGTGCGCAGCCCTGGGTGTGGCCGCCTCGCGCGTCAGACGCAGCGCGTTGTTCCAGTCGCGGCTGCGTTCATAAATGGTGAGTAGCATTCGCCGTGCCTGCTCGGCGTAGCGGCTGTTTTGTAGCGCCAGCAAGGCGTCTTCGGCGCGATCAAAAAGCCCGGCCTTAAAAAAGTCAGACGCCAACCCATGCTGCGCTTGCTCACGTTGTTCGGGGCTTAGGTCGGCCCGCGCCAGCAGGTGTTGGTGCACGCGAATGGCCCGATCGTAGTCACCGCGCTTGCGAAACAAGTTACCCAAGGCAAAATGCAACTCCAACGTATCGGCATCGTGTTGCACCGCTTCGATAAAGGCGTCAATGGCTTCGTCTTGTTGCTCATTGAGCAAGTGATTCAAGCCGCGAAAGTAAGCTTTGGGGGCCAACCGTTCGGTATGACGCCACTGCCGAACATCAAAGCGCGACAACCACCACCCCAGCGCAAAGGCCAGCGGCAAGGTCCACAACAGCCACAGCAGGTCAGATGCCAAGCGCGTTATCGT
>RFXW01000055.1 GCA_009921245.1 Candidatus Fonsibacter lacus
ACGTCTTACGACGACATTGCCAACAAGCGCCGCATGTTGGTGCCTATGCAGCGGTTTGGCACGGCGCAAGAGTTTGGCGCGGTGTGTGCCTTTTTTTGTAGCGTGCAGGCGGGCTACGTAACGGGTCAAAATATTTTGGTGGACGGTGGCGCCTACCCCGGCACGCATTAGAGCGGCATTTGCATGGGGTCGCGGGCGGGGCTGACGCCCGGTGGCGTTTCGTGGCACCATGCCCCCAGTTTTTTTTTACGCAAACAACATGAACACGAGGAGTAAACCATGAGTATTCGCTGTCACGCCATTCGCATCAATCAAAACGGTGGCCCAGAAGAAATGTTTTGGACCGAGGTTGAGGTGGGCGAACCCGCGGCCGGCCAGGTGCGTGTCAAGCATGAGGTGGTGGGCCTGAACTACATTGACGTGTACCACCGCATGGGTTTGTACAAGCAAGACATGCCAGCGGGCCTGGGTATGGAAGGCGCTGGCGTGATTGACGCGGTGGGCGAGGGCGTGACGCACGTCAAGCCCGGGGACCGAGTGGCTTACACCGGTAACCCGCCCGGCAGTTACGCTGAGTTACGGGTGATGCCGGCCTTTAATGTGTGCAAGTTGCCCGATGGCATCGACTTTGAAACTGGCGCGGCCATGATGCTCAAGGGTCTGACCGCGCAGTATTTGCTTAAGCGTACCTTGCCCGTGGAGGGCTTGGAAAAAGGCGACCACATTTTGTTTCACGCTGCGGCTGGCGGGGTGGGCTTGATTGCTTGCCAGTGGGCCGCGGCGCTGGGCTACCAGCTGATTGGTACCGCCGGCACCGATGACAAATGCGCACTGGCCAAGCGCTACGGGGCGGCTGAGGTGATCAACTACAACAAACAAAACTTTGTGGATGAAGTGAAACGCATCACCGGCGGCAAGGGCGTTAAGGTGGTTTACGACTCGGTTGGCAAAGACACCTGGGAAGGCTCGCTGGCCTGCTTGCGGCCCTTTGGCTTAATGGCCAGTTTTGGTAACGCCTCGGGCCCGGTGGAGCCGTTTGCGCCCGGTATTTTGGGCCCCAAAGGCTCGTTGTACGTGACGCGGCAAACCTTGTTTTCACACATTCACAACCGCGAAGCCACGCAGGCCATGGCCGACGATTTGTTTGACGTGGTAAGCCGCGGCGTGGTGAAAATTGAAATTCACCAGCGCTACGCGCTGAAAGACGCCGCGCAAGCGCACCGCGACCTTGAAGCCCGCAAAACCACGGGCTGCACCGTGTTTACCGTTTAACGCTTGGGAGCTCACATGACCCGACACATCGACGCGTTGTTTAACCTCAAAGGTCGTGGCGCCATTGTGACCGGTGGATCGCGCGGGCTGGGCCTGCAAATGGCCCAGGCGTTGGGCGAGGCTGGGGCCCGCGTGCTGCTGGCTGCGCGCAAAGCCGACGAGCTCGAGGCTGCGGCCAGTGCCCTGCAAAACCAGGGCATCGACGCCCATTGGGTGGCCGCCAACTGTGCCGATGAGGCCGACTTGAAGCGCTTAACCCAAGAGGCCATGACCAAGCTTGGCACCATTGATGTGCTGGTGAATAACGCCGGCGCTGCATGGGGCGCACCGGCGGAGTCGCACCCAGTGGATGCGTGGGACAAGGTAATGAACCTTAACGTTCGCGGCTACTTTATTTTGAGTCAAGCGGTGGGTAACGCCTGCATGTTGCAACGCAAACAAGGCAGCATCATTAATTTGGCTTCGATTGCGGGTCTGGGTGGCAACCCAGCCGACATGACCACTTTGGCTTACAACACTTCTAAGGGCGCAGTGGTGAATTTCACGCGTACCTTAGCCGGTGAATGGGGCAAGCACGGGGTGCGGGTGAACGCCATTTGCCCCGGATTTTTTCCCAGCAAAATGACACGCGGCACGCTAGAGAGCATGGGCGAAGACCGCTTGGCCAATGCCAGCCCCCTGCGCCGTTTGGGCGACGACGAAGACCTAAAAGGGATCACGTTGTTGTTTGCCTCGGACGCGGGTAAGCACATCACCGGGCAGTGGTTGGCGGTGGACGGCGGCGTGAGCGCCATCATTGGCGCATGACGCAGGCGCTGGCGTTTCCCACCCCCATTCCGTTCATTGACCATTTGGGCATGACGCTGACGCGCATGCAAGACGGTTTGTGCGAAATGGCTTACCAAGAGCGCAGCGAGCACCTGAACACGTTTGCGGTGGTGCACGGTGGCGTGGCCATGACCTTGCTCGATGTATGCATGGCGCACGCCGGGCGCAGCCTGGAGCTGGCCATGGGCATCGTCACGGTGGAGATGAAAACCAGCTTTGTGCAGCCCGCCACCGGTGATTTGGTGTGCCAAGCCAAAGTGTTGCACCGCACGCGAACCATGGCCTTTACCGAAGGCAGCGTGCGCAACGCCCAAGGGCAGTTGTGTTCGCACGCAACGGGTACGTTTCGCTATGTCAGCCGTTTGGCAGTGGGCAAGGCGGTGGCCAACCTTAACCCGAGGGCTGGCGCATGAACACCCGACAGCAGTGGCGCCTGGGGCGTCGACCAACCGGCGCCCCGACACCGCAAGACTTTACGTGGCACGAAGAACCGCTGCCCACCCCAGGTCCGGGCGAGGTACTGGTTGAGAACCACTTTTTAAGTCTTGACCCCTACATGCGTGGGCGCATGAACGCCGGCAAAAACTACGCGGTGCCGCAACCTCTTCATGAAGTCATGATTGGCGGCACCGTGGGGCAGGTGGTGCAAAGCTGTCACCCAGACTTTGCTGTGGGCGACGCGGTGGTTGGTATGGGCGGGTGGCAAAGCCACAGCGTGTTTGCCGACCCAGCCGTTGGCATGTGGCGCAAAGTCAGCGCCGAGGTGCCACTGTCCGCCTACCTTGGGGTGGTGGGCATGCCGGGTGTTACGGCTTGGGTAGGGGTGAACCGCATTTTGCAGCCGCAAGCGGGGGAGACGCTGCTGGTCAGTGCCGCCAGCGGCGCTGTGGGCTCGGTGGTGGGTCAGCTGGCCAAAGCCAAGGGTGCACGCGTGGTGGGATTGGCCGGTGGGCCCGACAAGTGCGCCTACGTGCGCGACGACTTGGGCTTTGACGCCTGCCTAGACCACAAGGCGTTGCCCGACCTGGCCAGCATGCAGCGTGCCTTGGCTGAGGTTGCCCCCAACGGCGTGGACTGTGTGTTTGAAAACGTAGGGGGCGTGGGGTTTGACGCAGCCTTGGGCGCGACCAACGCATTTGCACGGGTGGCCGTGTGCGGCTTGATTGCTGGCTACAACGGCGAACCGATTGCGCTCACCAACACGCGGGCGCTGCTGGTGAACCGGTTACGGGTGCAGGGCTTTATTGTGACCGAGCACCCCGACGCTTGGCCCCCTGCCTTGGCTGAACTCGAAGGCTTGGTGGCCGCCGGGGCGTTGCGTTTTAGACAAAGCGTGTCGCAAGGCTTGGCCTCTGCACCCGAGGCTTTTATTGGCTTGCTGCAGGGCCGCAACTTTGGCAAGCAATTGGTGCAACTGGTGGGCTGATGCTGGGTACCTTAAGCAACCATGTGGGCGTTATCACCGGGGCCGGCTCGGGGTTGGGACGTGAGACCGCGCGGTTGGCGGCGCAGGCCGGCATGCGGTTGGCTTTGGTGGACAAGCAAGCACCTGCGCTGGCCGAGACCCAAGTGATGTGCCAAGCCCACGGTGCCACAGCGTTTGTTTACCAGGTGGATGTGTCGCGCGCCGCCGACATGGACGATTTGGGGCAGGCCGTGGCGCGAGACCTTGGCGTGCCGCATTGGGTGTTTAACAACGCCGGGGTGAGCCACGGCGGTTTGGTGTGGGAGCACAGCGCCGCCGATTGGGATTGGCTGCTGGGCGTGAACCTGATGGGCGTGGTGCACGGCGTGCGGGTGTTTACGCCCATGATGCTGGCCGCCGCCAAGGCCGACGCGCAGTGGCGTGGGCATATAACCAACACCGCCAGCATGGCGGGCTTGCTTACCCCCCCGAACATGGGGATTTACAACGTCTCCAAACACGGTGTGGTGGCACTTACCGAAACCCTGTACCACGACCTGCGTTTGGTAACCGACCAAGTAG
Source organism: Candidatus Fonsibacter lacus (assembly GCA_009921245.1). Classification (GTDB taxonomy): domain Bacteria; phylum Pseudomonadota; class Gammaproteobacteria; order Burkholderiales; family Burkholderiaceae_C; genus RS62. Next base: position 4,088 of record RFXW01000055.1, read on the forward strand.
GCGTGAGCTTACTGTGCCCCTACTACGTGCCCACAGGCATTGCGCATTCGGCTGGGCAACGCGAGCAGCCGCTGACCACCAGCCAGCAAATTGGCGTTGCCCAACTGCAGCAAGCGGTGCAACGTGGCAAGGTGAGTGCGGCTGAGGTGGCGGCCAAGGTGCTGCAGGCCTTAAGCACCGACGCGTTTTACATTTACAGCCATCCCAATGCATTGGGTAATGTGCGAGAGCGCCATGAGGCCATTACCGCCATGCGGCCACCACCCGACCCGTTTGCCGCGCGCCCAGAAATTGGCCAGCGACTGCGCCAACAATTGCGCGGCGATCAGCCCACCCCCTAGGAGGCGGGGCTACAGCACCATGCTGTCTTGCAACATGCGGCGGTAGTCGTCGGCCGAGGCAATGCGAGGGTTGGTGCCGTGGCAGTGGTCGGCCATGGCGCCGTCAATGATTCGGTCGAACATGGATTCGGTGACACCCATCGCCGCCAACCCACTGGGCAGGCCCAGGCGCTGGCACATTTGCACAATGGCGTCGGCCACGTCGCCCTTGGCGCCCAAGCCCATGGCCTCGGCCATGCGGCTCAGTTTGTTGTGCTGCTTCATGCTGTCGGCTTGTGCATTAAAGCGAATCACGGCCGGCAAAAACATCGCGTTGAGGGTGCCATGGTGCAGTTTGGGGTTGGCGCCGCCTAGGCTGTGACTGAGCGAGTGCACGCAGCCCAGACCTTTTTGAAACGCCATGGCGCCTTGCATGGAGGCGCTCATCATTTGGCGTCTGGCTTCGGCGTGGCTGCCGTCGCGGGTGGCCAACTCGATGTGGCTCCAACCGCGCGCCAAGCCGTCAAGGGCAATGGCGTCGGCGGGCGGGTTGAAGGCCGCTGACATGTAGGTTTCTAAACAGTGCGCCACCGCGTCCATGCCGGTGGCTGCGGTCAGGCCGGCAGGCAGCCCCAAGGTGAGGTTGGGGTCGCAAATGGCGGCCACGGGAACCAAGTGCCAGCTGTGAAAGCCAAGCTTGCGCCCATCGTCAACGATCACAATGGCGCCGCGCGCCACCTCGCTACCGGTACCGGCGGTGGTGGGGACGGCCACCACCGGCAGCACCGCGGGCGTGATTTTGTCTGAGCCGCCTTCGATGGTGGCATAGGTTTTAAGCGCACCGGGGTGGGTGGCGGCGATCGCCAAGCCTTTGGCGCAGTCCATGGCGGAGCCGCCACCAAGCGCCACAATGCCATCGCCACGGTGCTGCTCAAGAATGGCCTGCGCCTCGCGCACGGCGGCTTCGGTGGGGTTGGACGGGGTGCCGTCGTACACCGCGTGCGGCAGATCGTTTAGCACATCGAGCGCGTGTTGCAGCAAGCCCGCGGCGCGTACGCCGGCATCGGTGACGACCACGGGGCGCGTGATGCCAGCGTCTTGGCATACCTTGGCCAGCTGCGCCAGCGCGCCGAAGTCAAAATGAATGGGGGTAAGGTAGCGAATGATGGCCATGGGGTTCCCTTTTTCTGAATACACATGCGGCTGAGCCAACGCCGCCCAGCGAGTCGCTTGACCCGCCCGAGCAACGCTTCAAGCATACCCGCTGCGAGACAGCAGGGCTTGTCACCCTTGTCATACCATACCGAGCATGAGCGTTTCGTTTGACCCCACCCACGCCGAGTGGGCCTGCAACCTAAGCCCGGCAACCAGCGACGTGCTGCGCCGTATCGCAAGGGCGGGGCACCCGGCGCTGCACACCTTGGCGCCGACTCAAGCGCGGGCTTTTTACGAGCGCGCCGCTGGTGTGCTTGAGCTGCCCAGTCTGAACCTTGGCCGAGACGAAACGTGGCACATACCTACGCGCGATGGCGCCATGATCCGTGCGCGACTGTGGGCCCCAAGTCACGCGCGGTACCCGGTGCTGCTGTATTTTCATGGTGGTGGCTTTACGATTGGCAGCAGCCAAACGCACGCTGGGGTGTGCCAGCAATTGGCCGCTTTGGCCGACTGCGCGGTGTTGTCGGTGGACTATCGGTTGGCACCTGAGCATCGTTTTCCGGTTGCGGTGCATGATGCCTGGGACGCCATGGCCTGGCTGCTTGCGCAAGGGGCAGCGTGCGGGTTGGACACCACGCGCGTGGCGGTCGGCGGCGACAGCGCCGGCGGTACGCTGGCTGCGGTTACGGCTTTGCACGCCCGCGACCACGGCTGGCCGGTGGCGTTGCAGTTGTTGTTTTATCCGGGTACCACGGGGCAGCAAGACACCGATTCGCACCGGCGTTTTGCCCATGCCTTGGTGCTGGGAAAGTTGCACTGCGACTATTTTTTTTCGCATTACATTGAACCCAACCAGCGCAGCGATTGGCGTTTTGCGCCGCTGCACGCGGCACAACACGAGGGCGTGGCCGCTCTTTGGTTGGGTTTGGCCGAGCATGACCCACTGCACGACGAAGGTCTGGCCTACGCCGACGCACTACGCTTGGCGCGGGTGCCTGTGGCGTTGGAGATTTACCGGGGCACGGTGCACGGTTTTATTCAGTGGGGGCGCGCTGAGCCCCTGGCGCGACAAGCGCATCAAGACGCCGCTGCCGCCTTGCGCGCCGCGTGGCAAGGTACAACCTAGCAAGTAAGGATCCACCATGACAGAGCAAACCCAATGGACGCTGGAGCATTTTCGACACCGCGAACCTTTTAGGGTGCGTTGGAGTGAGGTGGATTTGCAAAAAATTGTCTTTAACGCCCACTACCTAACCTATTTTGATGTGGCCATTGCCAGCTATTGGCGGGCCAATGCCATGCCTTATGAAGAGGCGGTGTCGATGCTGGGGGGTGATATTTTTCTTAAAAAAAACACGCTCACCTATCAAGCCCCGGCACTGTATGAGGACCGTTTGGTGGTGGGTTTGCGTTGCGCGGACATGGGCCGTTCAAGCATGCGCTTTGAAGGCGCGGTGTTTCGAGACCAAAGCTGTTTGGTGCAGGGTGAACTGCTTTATGTGTGGGCCGACCCGGCCACGCGCACATCCCAACCCATTCCCCCAGCGTTGCGCGACATGATGGAACAGTTTGAGCGCGGCCAGGCGCCCACCACCTGCCGCGTTGATAGCTGGCAAGCGCAAGCCGAGGGCGCTCAGCAGGTGCGGCGTGCGGTATTTATTGAGGAGCAGGGAATTGACCCGGCCGATGAATACGATGCCGCCGATGCCACTTGCGACCATGCGGTGGTGTACAACCGCCTGCAGCAGCCGGTGGCCACGGGGCGTTTGTTACCCAGCGAACAAGGGGTGGCCACGATTGGGCGTATGGCCACGCTGCGTGTGTTGCGCGGCAGTGGGCTGGGGGCTCAGGTGCTGGAAGCCTTGATGGCGCAGGCGCGCGCGCGCGGCGACAAGCGGGTGCAACTGCACGCACAATGCAGCGCCCAAGGCTTTTACACAGGCTTGGGCTACGAGCCGGTGGGGCAGCCGTACCAAGAGGTTGGCATTCCCCACATCACCATGCAACGCGCGCTTTAACCCCAGCGTAGGCTGCGGGTTCGGGCTGTGCCGGAGGCATGGGGCAGGTGCGTCCATTCGCACATGCGCCACGTATGCGGTTGCTCCGCGGTGGTCCACAGCACGGCGCTGCTGCGTGTACCGTAGGCACGACTTGGCCAGTGCACAAACACCGAACCCAATTGCCGCTCGGCCTGCAGCGGCACGCCAGTGCGCGGCAGTTGCCCATCGGGCGGACAACGCCGACTGAGCAGGGCGTGGTGCAGCGCGCTTAAACGCCTTGGCAGGGGCTGCCGCAGGGCGTCTTGCACGGCTTGCATGAGTTCGTATTGCTTGGGCCAGCATTCGGTCAGGTGTCCATTGGACATGCTGTACATGCCCAGGCCAAGGGCGCGCCGCTGCCATTGGGCTTGCATGCTACCGTCTGCGTTGCAGTTGGTGGCTTGTGCCCAGCCTTGCGCGGGATCGTGCAACAACAGGTTGCAGCCATTCACGGTTGAAGGGGTATGGTCACGCCATGGTGTGGGCGCGCCGGCCAGCCAATCGGCCGCCAGTGCGCCCCGGCTGGTTTGGGCGTGCGTCACCGGGGTGGCGCGGCGCACATTGGTGACCACCGCCACCCGCCCGTTGGCCGAGGCGCCCATCCATGTGCCGCCGGCTAACAAGTCGCGCCCGCCCAACCACGCCGGGTGCTCGGCGTTGCCGCGATGCCGGGTCAGCGGCTGGGTGGGTCGGTCAAAGGCTTCGTCGCGGTTGGCCACCAGCACCACCGGCCAGTCGGCACACACGCCCAGTGCAGCAACCACCAAACACATGGCGTTGGGCTGCTACAAATCGTCGCGCAGGGTATAGGGCAGGGCCCATGTGCCAAGCGGCTGTTCGCCTGCACGCAGCGACCCTTGCAGCCAAGCCTCGGTTTGCACGCTGGCCAGGGCGTCGTAGCCGCCGTTGGCATCGGTGGCAGCCGCCACCACCACGCCACAGGGCGCGCCACTGGCGTCCAGTACATCGTCGCCCACGTTCAACGGCTGCGCCGCGTGCAGCCCCACCCCGCGGCGCTTGATGGCCCCGCGAAACTGGCTGCGCGCCACCACCTCTTGGCCGGGGTAACACCCCTTTTGAAAATGCACGGCGTCGAGCGACTCCAAATTCAACATCTGGGGCACCAGCGCTTCGGCCAAGGCCGGGGGCAGGGGCACCATGCCGCTGCGTACCTCCAACCATTGCCATGCCGCTTGGTCTTGCGGCGTGTTTGAGCCCGTGGGTGCTTGGGTGTGGTCATCGCCAACCCAGTAGGCGCGCGCCACGCGCGTTTGGTTGGCATCAACCGCTGGTGGCAACGCCACCGTGAAAAGGGGTTGTGGGCTAATGGGCGTTTCTTGCCATTGGCCAAGCACAGGCCAGGTGTTACTTTGGTCGTTAAGCGTTACTTTGGCGCGCAGCACAAACATGCGCAGCCGTTTAACCAGCGGCTCCACCGCCGCGCGTGGCACAAGCATCACAAAGCCATCGTCGCGCCGCAGCAACCAGGGGTTGGCCAGCATGCGCCCTTTGGCGCTGCAGTAGGTGCTGGCGCGGGCCTCGCCCACCGCCATGCCGTTCACGTCTTGGCTGAGCTGGTTGTGCAAAAACGTGGCGGCATCGGGCCCGTGGGCCCAAATGACACCCATATCGGGCAGGGCAACGGTGCCGTGGTTGGGGTGGTGTTGGCTCATGGCTGCATTATCTTGCCATGGCTTGGCTATCATGCGGGCCATGCGTTTAAAAACCTTGGCGTGGGTCATGGCGTTGTTGGTGGCGCTGACAGGCGCTGCGGCAACCTGGGCCTATCAAGCTTGGCTGCAGCGCCCTTTGCCGGTGTTGGCGTTTGCCCAAGATCAGGTTTTAGAAGTAACCGTTCCCGAGCGAGCGGGGGCCAGCGCCGTGGCGCAGGTGTTGGCGCGTGCAGGGGTGGCGGTGCCGCCTCGGGTGCTTAGCCTGTGGTTTGTGTGGAGCGATGTGGCGCATCGCTTGCAAGCCGGTAGTTACGAGTTTCCTGCAGGCGTGACCCCCACGCAATTGCGCCGCATGTTGGTGCGAGGGGAGCAGGCCATGCGACGGGTAACGCTGCCCGAGGGATGGCATTTTGCCCAGTGGCGTCAGGCCTTGGCGCAGGCGGCGGACTTGCGCCCAGACAGTGCAACGTTGCCGGCCTCGGCCATCATGCAAAGGCTGGGACTCGGTAATCAAAGTCCAGAAGGGGCTTTTTTTCCAGCCACCTACGCCTATCCCAAAAACAGCAGCGACTGGGTGGTGTGGGAGCAAGCCGCACGCGCCATGCAACAAGTGGTGGCCAAAGCCTGGGTCGAGCGTGCGCCCAATTTGCCGCTTCAAACACCGCACGAAGCGGTGGTACTTGCCAGTTTGATCGAAAAAGAAACCGGGCGCGCAGCCGATCGCGCCATGATCAGCGGCGTGTTTCATAACCGACTGCGGCTTGGGATGCGCCTGCAAACCGACCCCAGTGTGATTTACGGCTTGGGCGATGCGTTTGACGGCGACCTCAAACGCGTGCATTTGCGTCGCGATGGCCCCTACAACACCTACACCCGACGGGGCTTGCCCCCCACCGCCATTGCCATGCCAGGGCTGGCGTCTTTGCAGGCGGCGCTTAACCCGGCCAGCACCGAGGCGTTGTATTTTGTTGCCAGGGGCGACGGCAGCAGCCAATTCAGCCGCACCCTGCGCGAGCACAACCAGGCGGTGCGGCGGTATCAGCTTGGTCAACCGTAGCGGTGCCGTGGCTTAGGCTATGCTAAGCGTTTGGCGGTTATCAGTAACGTGGGGGCGGATTGAGCGGTTTGTTCATCAGTTTTGAGGGCATCGATGGGGCGGGCAAATCCAGCCACATCGACGCAGTGGCCGCCGCCTTTTCGCAACAAGGGCGGGAGGTGGTGTCGACCCGCGAGCCCGGCGGCACGCCCTTGGCCGAGCACCTGCGCGAGCGCCTATTGGCCGACACCATGGACCCGCTCACCGAAGCGCTGCTGGTTTTTGCCGCGCGTCAAGACCACCTGCAGCAAGTGATTCGGCCGGCGCTTGCGCGCGGTGCAGTGGTGCTGTGCGACCGCTTCACCGACGCCACTTTTGCGTATCAGGGGGCGGGGCGTGGTTTTGACCTGACCACGTTGAGCAGCCTCGAGCAGTGGGTGCACCCCGACCTGCAACCCCAGTTAACGTTTTGGTTTGACCTAGCCCCCGAGATCGCCGCGCAGCGCCGGGCCCAAGCGCGAGCGGCGGACCGGTTTGAAGCCGAATCGCTGGCATTTTTTGAACGGGTGCGCGGTGGCTACGCGCAGCGTGCCCAAGCCGCCGCTGGCCGCTTTGTGCGGCTTGATGCCGACCAGCCCAAGCACCGCGTATGGCAGCAGCTAACCCAAGCCTTGGTGCAACGCGGCTACTTGGCGATCATGGTGGCGGGCAACCACGGCAGCACGCGCGCATGACCGACCGCAGCCCCGCGCTTGCGCTGCCCGAATGGCTGAGGCCTGAATTGCAACGGCTGCAGCAAACCGCGCACAG
>RFXW01000056.1 GCA_009921245.1 Candidatus Fonsibacter lacus
GACAGCGCCGCGTGGCAGCGATAGACGTCTTGGTTGCGCATGCCATGGCGCTCACTGCCAAACACCAGCGCCACCGCGCTGGGGCTGGGGTGGCGCTGACGCAACCACTCAAAGTGAGGGCGCGGGGCTTGGGTGGCTGGGCCAAAGTCGCGGGGTGTCATCACGGTGGCGCACACATGGTCGATGCCTTGCACGGCTTGCGCCCAATCGCTCACCACCTGCGCCCGCGCCAACACATCCACCGCGCCGCTGGCGCGCTCCACGGCTTCAGGGCGGGTGAGTACGTCGTCCCAACGCGGTTGCACCAGGACCAAGTCGTCAAAGCCCATGACCTTCATGGCACGCGCCACGGCGCCAACGTTGCCGGCGTGGCTTGGCTGTATGAGCACCACGCGGGTGTGTGGCAGCCAGGTCATGACACCACGACGCGTAAAATGCGCGGTGCGCCAAACGCCACCGCCAGCCACCGTGCTTGCCCACGGCCTACCATTTGTCTTGCCACTTTGGGTCCCACACCATGTCCTCCAACCTTCACCCCATGCTTAATGTTGCCGTCAAGGCTGCGCGCGCTGCCGGCACCATCATCAACCGGGGGGCGCTGGACATTGAAGCGGTGCGGGTTTCAAACAAACAAACCAACGATTACGTTACCGAAGTCGATCAAGCAGCCGAGGCGGTGATCATCGAAACGCTGCTCGACGCGTATCCCAACCACGGCATTTTGGCCGAAGAGTCGGGGCAACGTGCCGGCCAAGGCGCGGGCAGCGACCACCAGTGGATCATTGACCCCCTTGATGGCACCACCAACTTCATTCACGGCTTTCCGGTTTACGCCGTAAGCATTGCGCTGATGGTGGGTCAGCGAATTGAACAAGCGGTGGTTTACGACCCCACCCGCAACGATTTATTCGTGGCCAGCCGCGGCCGGGGCGCTTACCTCAACGAGCGGCGGATTCGCGTCTCGCGTCGCACCCAGTTGCGCGAGGCCTTGGTGAGCACCGGGTTTCCGTTTCGCCCAGGCGACTCGCTTAAGCCCTACATGGCCATGCTCAGCGAAATCACCTCGGCCTGCACGGGGGTGCGTCGCCCGGGCGCGGCCGCGCTAGACCTGGCGTATGTCGCCGCCGGCTACTGCGATGCGTTTTTTGAAAAGGGCTTGTCCCCTTGGGATATGGCCGCCGGCGCGCTGCTGATCACAGAAGCCGGTGGCCTGATTGGCAACTTCACGGGCGAGGCAGATTTTTTGCATCAACGCGAATGCATGGCAGCCAACCCCAAAATTTATGGCCAATTAGTTAAGATTTTGGGTAAGTACTCCAAGTTTGCCAGCGTCGAGCATCAAGCCACCGTCAGCCATCGTTTAACTCAAGGCGACTGACGCCAGCACTGGCCCGTCCGCATGCCTGCGCCAAGCCCCGACCTGTCGCAACACACCCCCATGATGGCCCAATACCTGGGCCTCAAAGCGCAGCATCCCAGCATCTTGCTGCTGTACCGAATGGGGGATTTCTACGAGCTGTTCTACGACGACGCCGAGCGTGCCGCGCGCCTGCTGGATCTCACCCTAACCACACGCGGCCAATCGGCCGGTGCCCCGGTGGTGATGGCTGGTGTGCCCGCGCAGGCACTTGAAAACTACCTGGCGCGCTTGGTACGCTTGGGCGAATCGGTGGCGATTGCCGAACAAGTGGGTGAGGTGGGCGCAGGCAAAGGCCCGGTGGCGCGCGAGGTGGTGCGTTTGGTCACCCCCGGCACCCTAACCGAAAGCGCATTGGTGGGGCAGCAGGCCGACAGCATTTTGCTTGCACTGCACGACGCTGGGCGTGACCGCGTGGGCCTGGCATGGCTTAACTTGTCCAGCGGCGAGATCGCCCTCACCGAAACCGACCACGCCAACCTGGCCCACTGGCTGGCACAAATTCCCGCGCAAGAGTGGCTGTTGGCCGAAGACTTGCCGGCGCACACCGAGGCGTCTTGGCAGGCCTTGGCCAACCAACTGGGCGGCACCGGCCAACGTATCACGCTCACCCGTTGCCAGCCTTGGTGGTACGCCCAAGCCGAGGGTGAGCGCAAACTCTGCGAGCAGCTGCAGGTACAAAATTTAAAGGGTTGGGATATTGCACCCAGCCACGCGGCCCTACCCGCGGTGGCCGCCTTGCTTGCGTATGCCGAGCGCACCCAAGGCCAGACACTCGCCCATGTGCAGCAACTTAAGGTGTTGCACACCGAAGACAGCGTGCGTATTCCGTGGCTGACCCAGCGCAATCTCGAACTCACGCAAACGCTGCGCGGCGAAACCCAACCCACGCTGCTGAGTTTGCTCGACACCTGCCAAACCGCTCCCGGCAGCCGCTTGCTGCGGCAATGGCTGCTTGCGCCACCGCGCCAGCGCGAGATTGCGCAGCAGCGCCTGCAAGCCATTGCCAGCTTGCATCAAGCGGGCGCGCGCGGCTGGCCACACATTGCCCAGCGCCTGCGTGGTTGCAACGATGCCGAGCGCTTGGTGGCGCGCTTGGCGCTGGGTCACATACGTCCGCGTGAATTGGCCGCGTTGGGCCATACCCTGCAGCGCGCCACCGAGCTACACGGTGACCTTGCGCCCACGCCAACGGACAGCGCACTGCTCAACCAGCTCACGCAACAACTGGTCGCGCCCGAGCAAACCCTGGCGGCGATTGCGCAGACCCTGGCACCCGAGCCTGCGGTGTCGCTGCGCGATGGCGGTGTGATTGCCCAAGGACACGACGCTGAACTCGACGAGCTACGCGGCATGGCCCAACACGCCGACGCATTTTTACTGGCGCTCGAACAACGCGAGCGGGAACGCACCGGCATTGCCAACCTCAAAGTGCAATTCAACCGCGTACACGGCTATTACATCGAGGTCACCCAAGCCCAACTGGCCCGGGTACCAGCCGACTACACCCGTCGCCAAACCATGAAAAACGCGGAGCGCTTCATTACCCCCGAGCTCAAAGCGTTTGAAGATAAAGCACTGTCAGCGCAAGAGCGGGCGCTGGCGCGCGAGCGTTGGTTGTTTGAGCAGCTTGTGGCTTTGTTGCAACCCCATGTCCCTGAGCTGCAGCGTGTGGCCCGCGCCATGGCCCAGCTGGACGTGCTGGCGTGTTTGGCTGAGCGCGCTGAAACCCTGCACTGGTGCGCCCCACGCCTGGTGGCGCAACCCGGCCTGGTGATACGTGATGGCCGCCACCCAGTGGTCGAACAACGCTTGGCTGAACAAGGCAGCGGTGGCTTTACGCCCAACCACACCGAGCTCACACCCAAGCAACGCCTGCACCTCATCACAGGACCCAACATGGGTGGCAAGTCCACCTACATGCGGCAAGTTGCGGTTATTGCGCTGCTGGCTTGCATGGGCAGCCATGTGCCGGCGGCCGCTTGCGAGATTGGCCCCATCGATGCGATTTACACCCGCGTCGGCGCAGCCGACGACTTGGCCAACGCCCAGTCAACTTTTATGCTGGAAATGACAGAGGCAGCGCAAATCATGCACCACGCCAGCGCGCAATCGCTGGTGCTGATGGATGAAATTGGGCGTGGCACCTCGACCCACGACGGGCTGGCCCTGGCCGCAGGAATTGCCACTTACTTGCACGACCATTGCGCCGCGCTTACGTTATTCGCCACCCATTACTTTGAACTCACCGAGCTCACCCAACGCCTCAGCCACGCCCGCAACCTGCATGTTCGGGTGGCTCAAACCGGCAACCAAGACATGGTGTTTTTGCATCAAATTGAGGCCGGCCCGGCCAACCGCAGCCACGGACTGCACGTGGCCCGGTTGGCGGGCGTGCCGCGTGGTGTGCTGAAACACGCGCAGCAGGTGATGGCGGCCTTGGCCAATCAATCGGCCCAAGACACCAGCCAGCACGGCCTGTTTGACGCGCCTGAACCGCAAGCCGACGACCCCCGTGTGCCCGACCCACTGGCGCAACATATTGATCAACTCGACCCTGACGCCTTAAGCCCGCGCGAGGCGCTGGATGCGCTCTACGAGCTCAAACGACTGGCTAGACAACATCGAACACCTTAGCCCTGCTTAGGCAACGCCTCTTCTTGCCGGGGGTCAAGCTGCAACACCGCGGGTGAACTGGCCGGCGTGGGTATGAAGTCAACCTTTTCGCTGTCCGGTACGGCTTGCGACACCGCCAGCACGCGCAACGCAAAAAGTGCCAAGGCCGATGTTGCCAAGGCCACGTACAGCAACAAGCTGCCTGGTCCCCAGCCGTCCATCAACACCCCTGCAACAATGGGGCCCAGCGCAGCGCCAAAACCGTGTACCAGCAACAAACCACCGGTGAGCTCAAGCGTGCGGCTGGCGTCCACCCAATCGTTGGCATGCGCCACACTTAGCCCGTACACCGAAAACATCAGCCCGCCCAACAACACCGCCACGGGCACCAGCAACCAAGGCTGTAGCCATAAAACCGTGTAGCCCACCAGCGCCGCAACCGCTGTGCCGCTGGCCACCCAAAACAACACCTTGCGACGGTCGGTACGATCCGACCAATGGCCAACCGGCCACTGAAATAATGCCCCGCCCACAATGGTGGCGGCCATGAACACCGCCACCCCCGAGGCTGACATACCGACCCGCTGCGCAAACACCGCGCCCAAGCCAAAAAAAGCACCGCTCAGCATGCCGGAGACGCATGACCCCACCACCCCAAGCCGCGACGCGCGCCACAAAAACAGCATGGAAAAGCGTGGCGCTTGGGTCACCGCAGGCTCAGCCAAGGGGGTGAGCGTGATCGGCAGCAGCGCAAACGACAACAGCACCGAAACCATCACAAACGGCACAAACCCCAACGGCTCGCCAAACAGCAGCAACAGCTGGCCGGTGGCCAAGGCCAAAAACGTCACGGTGAGATACGCCGCGAACACCTTGCCACGGGTCTCGCGCGGTGCCACCGCATTCAGCCAACTCTCCACGGCGATGTACAAACCCACCAGACACGCACCCGTGATAAAACGCAGCGCCCCCCAAAACCAAGGGTTGACCCATAACGCGTGCAAGATTGGCATGGTGGACGCCACCGACGCCATGGCCGCAAACGCACGGATGTGCCCAATGCGACGAATCAAAGCCGGGCACCCAAAAACACCGGCGGCGTAACCCACAAAATACGCCGACATCACAGCACCGGTGGTGATGGTTGAAAAATCGGCCAAGCCTGCGCGTAAACCGAGCACCGAAAACAGCAAGCCCACACCCACCACCAGCAACGCGGAGCCGGCGAACAAGCTACCCAGAGGGAACAATGTGCCCACGCGGCTTACCAGGCAATCCAGCCCATGCCACTGCTCAACAAAATGAACCCGCCAAAAACGATGCGGTACCAGCCAAACGGCGCAAAACTGTGCGAGGCCACGTACCGCAGCAACCACCGAATGCACCACCACGCGCTAAAGAATGCCGCGACCAAACCGGTGGCAAACCAAGGCCAGTCGCTCCATTGCAACAACGCGCGCTCTTGATACAGGCTATAAACCCCAGCACCCACCAAAGTTGGCATCGCCAAATAAAAAGAAAATTCGGTGGCAGTTTGGCGGCTTAGGCCGAACCACATGCCCCCAATGATGGTGGCGCCACTGCGACTGGTACCCGGAATCAATGCCAAACATTGCGCCAGTCCAACTTTAAGAGCGTCCAGCGCCGTCATGTCGTCAACCGCATGCACCCGAGCCACCAAGGTTCGCCGCTCGGCCCACAAAATAATCAGCCCCCCCACCACCAAAGCCAGCGCCACGGCTTGCGGGTTAAACAAATGGCTTTTGATCAACTTACCCAAGGCCAGGCCCAGCACCACCGCTGGAAAAAAAGCCACCAACACGTTACGCACAAATCGCTTGGCCTGCGCCTCACTGGGCAGCCCTTTAACCACCGACACCACGCGTTGCCAATAAACCAAAAACACCGCCGCCATGGCGCCGGTTTGAATGGCAATATCAAACACCTTGCTCTTGGCATCGGTCATACCCAACAGGCTCCCGGCGACAATCAAGTGCCCGGTTGAAGAGATAGGCAAAAACTCGGTCAGCCCCTCGACCACGCCCATGGCCAACGCCTTGAGCAAAACCATTGTGTCCATCTCAGCCTTTCGCTAAGCGCGGCGTCCCACGGTAGGCCGCCCGCGCGCTTCGGGGATTATCACTCTGCCCGCACCCCTACAATTTGTTCCCTATGACCACCGACGCCGTTCCTGCCAATTTTCTGCGCCACCTGATCGACACCGACTTGGCCCAAGGCGCCTACAGCACCCGCCGCTGGGCCGGCAGCCCTGGGGACGCGGCGCACCACGCCCAGGCGCCACAAGACCATGCCGCCATCCGCACCCGTTTTCCGCCCGAACCCAACGGCCATTTGCACATTGGACACGCCAAGAGCATTTGCCTGAACTTTGGTTTGGCCCAAGCCTATGGGGGGGTATGCCACCTGCGGCTGGACGACACCAACCCCGAGCGAGAGAACCAAGCCTTTGTCCAGGGCATTTTGGAAGCGGTGCAATGGCTTGGTTTTGACTGGCAAGACGGCCAACAGTCTTGCTTGTATCGCGCCAGTGATTACTTTGAATTCATGTATCAGGCAGCGTGCTATCTGATTGAACAAGGCTTGGCATACGTTGATGAACAAAGCGCCGAGGACATGCGCGTCAACCGCGGCGATTTTTCGCGCCCTGGGGTGGACAGCCCTTACCGCGAGCGCAGCGTGGCCGACAACCTCAACCGCTTTGCCGCCATGCGCGCGGGTCAATTGCCAGACGGCGCGGCGGTGCTGCGTGCGCGCATCGACATGGCCAGCCCCAACATCAACCTACGGGACCCAGCGCTGTACCGCATCAAACACGCGGCCCACCACCAAACCGGCAGCACCTGGTGCATTTACCCCATGTACACCTTTGCGCACCCCATTGAGGACGCACTGGAATGCATCACGCACAGCATTTGCACGCTGGAATTTGAAGACCAGCGACCGTTCTACAATTGGCTGCTGGGGCATTTGGTACAAGGCGGCCTGATCCAAGCGCCGCCACCGCGCCAACACGAATTTGCCCGTCTCAACCTCAGCCATGTGGTCACCAGCAAACGCAAACTCGCTCAACTGGTGCACGAAGGGCATGTGCAAGGCTGGGATGACCCACGCCTACCCACTTTGGCGGGGCTGCGCCGACGCGGCTACAGCGCAGCCGTATCGGCGTGAGCAAAGCCGACAGCTGGATTGGCTACGACGTGCTCGAAGGCGCGCTGCGCGACACCCTGGAGGCAGAGGCGGCGCGCGCCATGGCGGTGCTTAACCCGGTGCCCTTGCGCCTAACCAATTGGCAGCAGGTGTACGGCGATCAAGCGGTGGAGCCTTGCTTGGCCCCGGTTCACCCGCAACAGCCCGAACGCGGGCAACGCGCGTTTGGCCTAAGTGCCAACCTATGGATTGACCGCGACGACTTTGCGCTTGACCCACCCAAAGGCTTTTTCCGGCTGTACGAAGGCAACATGGTGCGACTCAAATACGGCTTGGTGGTACGCTGCACCGGCGCCGTGTTAAACGCGCAAGGTGAGGTCACCGAGGTTCAGGCAGAAATCGTGCCTGACACCAAAAGCGGCACCCCAGGCGCCAGCGCGGTGAAGGTCAAGGGCGTCATCACCTGGCTCAGCCAGCACGACGCCGTACCCGCCACGCTGCGACTGTATGAGCGTTTGTTTGACACCGAACAGCCGGGCAGTGGCGGGCGTGACATGCTGCAAGACATTCATGCCCAGAGCTTGCAAACCGTGGCGGGCTATGTGGAGCGCGGCGCGGCACTGGCCGACGCCGAAACCCGCTTTCAGTTTGAGCGCTACGGCTACTTTGTGGCCGATCGCCACGATCACCGCGCCGACGCGGCGGTGTTCAACCGTGCCGTTTCACTCAAAGACACGTGGAAAAAGTAACCCCATCACAACTTCAAAAAGGAACCTGACATGAGCCGAGAAGTCGTTGTTGTAAGCGCGGTGCGAACCGCCATTGGTACGTTTGGTGGCAGCCTCAAAGATGTGCCCCCAACCACGCTCGGCGCCACGGTGGTACGCCAAGCGCTGGAGCGCGGCGGCGTGGATGGCGCCGACGTTGGCCATGTGGCGTTTGGTCACGTGGTCAACACCGAACCGCGCGACATGTACCTCTCGCGGGTGGCCGCGCTCGACGGCGGCTGCGCCTTGGGCACCCCAGCATTTAACGTCAACCGCTTGTGCGGATCGGGTTTGCAAGCCATCGTTTCGGCCAGTCAAGCCATCATGCTTGGCGACTGCGACGTTGCCATTGGCGCAGGCGCGGAAAACATGAGCCGCGCCCCATACGCCAGTTTGGGCAGCCGCTGGGGGGTACGCATGGGCGACAGCGCATTGGTGGACATGATGGTGGGGGCGCTGCACGATCCGTTTCACACCATTCACATGGGCGTGACCGCCGAAAACATTGCCGCGCAATGGGGTATCACGCGTGAGCAACAAGATGAGTTGGCGGTGCAAAGCCACCAACGCGCCCAACGCGCCACCGAGGCTGGCTACTTTGCCTCGCAAATCGTTCCTGTGGTGCAGCAAACACGCAAAGGCGAGGTGGTGTTTGAGCGCGACGAGCATTTCCGCAGCAACTGCACCATGCAGGACATGGCCAAGCTCAAGCCGGTGTTTCAAAAAGAAAACGGCACCGTCACGGCTGGCAACGCCTCGGGCATCAACGACGCCGCCGCCGCCGTGGTTTTAATGGACAGCGCCGCGGCCAAGGCGCGCGGCCTAAGCCCCATGGCGCGTTTGGTGGGCTACGCCCACGCCGGGGTGGAGCCCAAAATCATGGGCATCGGGCCGGTACCGGCCACGCAGCGCCTGCTGCAACGCACTGGCTTGCGTGTCAACGACTTGGATGTGATTGAAGCCAACGAGGCGTTTGCCGCCCAAGCTTGCGCGGTGATTCGAGACCTTGAGCTCGACCCGGCCAAGGTCAACCCCAATGGTTCGGGCATTTCGTTGGGCCACCCGATTGGGGCCACGGGTGCGCTGATCACGGTTAAGGCGCTGCACGAGCTGCAACGCATTGGCGGTCGCTACGCGCTGGTCACCATGTGCATCGGCGGCGGCCAAGGTATTGCCGCCATTTTTGAGCGCATGTAAATCGGCGCTAGGGCGATGCGCTGGGCACGGAGCTGGCGTGTGCAGCCTGAAACCCGCCGGCGCGGCACGTTAACACCAAGGTGTCGCGCCAGCCAAAGGTTTGCGCCGGCATGATGGGTGTGGTTTCATGCACCACCTTGGCGTCGTCAAGCCATAACGCGCTCATGGGCTCATCCAGCGTAAAGCGCTGGCCGTCGGGTCCATTGGCCTGAAACACCCGACTCTCGCCACCGCGAATGTGTTGGCGTTGCACCATCACCACCCAGACCACATCCACACCGTCACGATGCGCACCCTCGGGGGTGGGGCGCCCAATGCCATCGGTGGTGTCAATTCGAAACTGATGCGCTTCAACGTACCAAGGCTGAGGCCCACGCAACGCCGTGGCCGCGCGCGCGATGCCGCGCACCAAGCCTTGCCAGGCAGCCAACGCCGCGGTGGCCGGCAACACCGGCTCAAACCACCTTTGCATGCCGCCGTGCAACGCGTTGTAGGCAACAGGTTGCCAGTGGGCACGGTGCGCCACGGCCTGCACCTGATCTTGTTCGACCACGTAGCAGCTGTGCCGCCGGCGTCGATAACGCCCGCCATCTTTTAAGTATTGGTCGGGTGGCAGATCGTGCCACGCTTGGCTAAGCGTTAACCAATCAGCGGGCGCCACGCCGCACCACGTGGCCAAACCGCTCGCGCGCAGCAGGGCAAAGCCTGCCTCACGCAGCTGCGCGACCGCCTGCTCGGGCGCGCAATAGGGCGGCTCAAAGTGCTGCACCAAGTGCCGGCCTAGCGATTCACATCAACCACGGTGCGCCCGCTGTGTTCACCACGCATCAGGCGCTGCGCCACCTCAGGCGCCTGACTCAACGCCACCTCATGCACCATTGGATTGAATGCCTCCCAACGCACCTGTTGCGCCAACAATTGCCACGCTTGATGGCGCCGCTCCATTGGCGCCTGCACGCTGTCCACGCCGGCCAGGGTGACACCACGCAAAATAAAGGGCGCCACCTGACCCGGTAAATCCCTACCCTGCGCCAATCCACATGCGGCCACCACACCACCGTAACGGGTGCTGGCACAGGCGTTAACCAAAGCGTGGCTACCCAAGGTGTCCACCACCCCCGCCCAGCGTTCTTTTTGCAATGGCTTGCCCGGCTCAGTAAACAGGCCTCGCTCCATCACCTGCGCCGCACCCAAAGCTTGCAGCGTTTCAGCTTGTTCCGCCTTACCGGTCACGGCCACCACCTGATAGCCTAGCTGCGCCAGCAACAACACCGCCACCACGCCCACCCCGCCGCTGGCACCGGTCACCAGGATCTCTCCCGCGTCGGGCTTAACACCATGCCGTTGCAGGCTAAGCACACACAACGCGGCGGTGTAACCGGCGGTACCCAGCGCCATGGCTTGCCGCGTATCAAGCCCACCGGGCAGTGCCTGCAGCCAATCGCCGCGAACCCGGGCTTGCTGCGCCAGGCCACCCCAGTGACTTTCACCCACCCCCCAGCCGTTGAGCAACACCTGCGCGCCCACCGGCCAGCGTGGGTCCTCGCTGGCAAGCACCTGCCCTGCCAAGTCGATGCCCGGCACCATCGGAAAGCGGCGCACCACCGGTGCTTGGCCAGTGATTGCCAACGCGTCTTTGTAATTTAAGGTGGAGTGCGCCACAGCGACGGTAACGTCGCCTGGTTGCGCGGCTTGCTCAAAGCTTAAATCGGCGAGCTGGCAGTGGGTGGCGCCGTTGTCGGACGTAATCGATAGCCCGCGAAATGTCATGTCATGCTCCTTGGAGTGTGCTGCGGCCCTTGGATCAGCGGGCTGCCGCCCGCCATGCATCGCGCGCGGCATCG
>RFXW01000057.1 GCA_009921245.1 Candidatus Fonsibacter lacus
CGTGGGTAGCCTGTGGCCACAGCCTCTTTGATGGCGGTGGAGTTCATCACCCCCCAGCCCCACAAGAACACGTAGTCGGGGCGGTCGCGGCGCACCTGCAGCCAGGTGGCTTTTTGTTCCACACCAGGGTGGGCAACGGGGAGCAGCGTCAGCTTAAAGCCATGCATCTCGGCACGCTTTTGCAGCAGCGGAATGGGCTCTTTGCCATAGGCGCTGTCGTGGTAGATCAAGGCGATGTTTTTGCCCTTGAGCTTATCCAGGCCACCGGCTTGTTTGCCTACGTGCTGCACCAGTGTGTCGGCGGCAACCCAGTATGTGCCGAGCAGCGGAAAGTTCCACTTAAACACGCCACCGTCGGCCGATTCGCTGCGGCCCAAGCCTGCCGTGATAAGGGGGATCTTGTCAACCGGTGCTTTCTCGGTCAGCGCAAAGGTGCCACCGGTGGACAGTGGCTGAAACACCGTGGCGCCACCGTTGGCGCCTTTGAGGCGCTCGTAGCATTCCACGATGCGTGCCGTGTTGTAGGCCGTTTCGCACTCTTCCACCTTGATTTTGACGCCGTTGATGCCACCGCGCTCGTTGACCAATCTGAGGTAGTCTGAGTAGCCGTTGGCAAAAGGTACGCCGTTGGGCGCGTAAGCCCCGGTGCGGTACACCAGTGACGGGAAAAATTGCTCCGCTGCCTGAGCGCTGGCCACCGGTGCAAGCAAAGCGCTAGCACCCAGCGCCGCGGCCGCGGTGCCTAACATCAGTTTGTGTAGCTTCATCGTTAAGTCTCCTTTGGTTGCTTTTGAAGCGCTTCGAAAGTTGCAGCCCATGCAGGGGCGAACCCCTGTCCCCGGCTGCTCGGGATTCAGTGAGGAAATGGCCAAACGCGCAGTTTTTGTTTGGCAATACTCCAAAGCTTGGCCAAGCCATGTGGCTCCACAATCAAAAACCACACGATCAAGGCACCAAAAATCATGTATTCGGCGTGGGATACGCCGGCGGTTGAAATCGTCACGCCAACCAGCTCACCCAACACCGGCAGAAACTGATTCAAAAAGATTGGTAGCGAAATGATGAACGCCGCACCCATGATGGCACCCATGATGGAACCCATGCCGCCAATAATCACCATAAACAAAAGCTGAAATGAGGTTTGCACGTCAAAGGCGGCGGGCTCCCAGCTGCCCAAATACACAAAACCCCACAAGCCACCGGCCACGCCGACCATGAACGAGCTCACCGCAAACGCCGACAACTTGGCGTAAACCGGTCGTATGCCAATGACTGCAGCGGCCACGTCCATGTCGCGAATGGCCATCCAGTTGCGGCCAATAGCGGCCACGTCCATGTCGCGAATGGCCATCCAGTTGCGGCCAATCGCCGAGCGCACCAGGTTTTTGGCCAGCACCGCAAACACCACCAAGAAGCCCAGACAAAACAAATACTTATCAACCGGCGAGTCAAGGGTCCAACCGAGCACCTGCAATTTTCCTACGGCCACCGAGCCCGAGGGCGTGTAGTTGGTAAACCAGCCCACCCGCAAAAATGCCCAGTCCCAAAAAAACTGGGCTGCCAAGGTGGCCACCGCCAAATACAAGCCGCGCACCCGTAGGCTGGGAATGCCGAACAACATACCGGCCAGCGTGGCGCAAAACCCGCCAATAAGCAAAGCCACAATCAGTGGCATGCCGTCGACACGAATCATGGCGTTGTAGGCCGCGTAAGCGCCCACCGCCATAAAAGCCCCTGAGCCCAGCGAAATCTGCCCGCAATAACCCACCAAAATGTTCACCCCCACGGCCGCCAGTGCCATGATGAGAAACGGGATCAGGATGGCCAGGAAAAAGTAGTCGTCAAAAATAAAGGGCACAACAAAAAAGGCAAACGCCACCAGGCCCCACACAAACCAGCGATCTTGCGCGATCGGAAATATCGATTGATCCGCGCGATACGATGTTTTGAACTGGCCGTTTTCTCTGTACAGCATGTGGATTCCCGATTAAACGCGGTCAATAATTTTTTCGCCGAACAAGCCTTGTGGGCGAAACAGCAGCACCACCAGCGCCACCATGTAGGCAAACCAAATTTCAATACCGCCGCCGACAAATGGCCCAATAAATACCTCAGACAGTTTCTCGCCCACGCCAATGATCAACCCGCCAATGATGGCGCCAGGCACCGACGTTAAGCCACCCAAAATGATCACGGGCAGCGCTCGCAGCGCGACCGTGGACAACGAAAATTGCACGCCGAGCTTGGAGCCCCAAATGATGCCGGCCACCAGCGCCACCACACCGGCCACGCACCACACAATCACCCAAATCCGGTTGAGTGGAATGCCCACCGACTGCGCCGCTTGATGGTCGTCGGCCACCGCACGTAGCGCGCGACCGGTGGTGGTTTTTTGAAAAAACAAACTCAAGGCCGCCACCAACAGTGCCGCGATCAGCGCCGCGATGAGGTCTTCTTGGCTGATCAGCAGCCCACCCTCAAAAACGTTGTCAAACAAAAACACCGGCTCTTTGGGCATGCCTACATTGATTGCGTAAATGTCACTGCCAAAAAGCGTTTGCCCCAGCCCGTCTAGGAAGTACGTAATACCCAGGGTGGCCATCAACAGCGTGCCCACCTCTTGGTTGACCAAATGGCGTAGCACCAGGCGTTCAATCAGCCATGCGGCGGCAAACATAATTCCCGCTGCAACAAAAAATGCCAGCACGTTGGCCAGAATCAGGCTCTCAAAGCCGAACCACTGCGGCAGCCATTCGGCAAAGCGCGCCATGGCCAAGGCGGCAAACAACACCATCGCGCCTTGCGCAAAGTTAAAAACGCCCGACGCCTTAAAAATAAGCACAAAGCCCAATGCCACAAGCGAGTACAGCATGCCTGCCATGAGGCCGCCAAACAGTGTTTCCAGAAAAAATCCCATGCTCAATGGCCTTTATCAGTGGCTCGTGCCAAGGTAGGCACGAATAACGTCTTCGTTGTTGCGCACCGCATCGGGGGTGCCGTCGCCGATTTTTTTACCGTAGTCCAACACCACCACGCGGTCCGAGATGTCCATGACCACGCCCATGTCATGCTCAATCAGCACGATGGTGGTGCCAAATTCGTCGTTGACGTCCAGCACAAAGCGGCTCATGTCTTGCTTTTCTTCAAGGTTCATGCCGGCCATGGGCTCATCGAGCAGCAGCACCTGTGGCTCCATGGCCAGGGCGCGCCCCAAGTCCACCCGCTTTTGCAAGCCGTACGGCAACAAGCCCACCGGTGTTTTGCGATAGGCTTGGATTTCCAAAAAGTCAATGATGCGCTCCACAAACTCGCGGTGCGCCTCTTCTTCGCGTTGCGCCGGACCAAGCCGCAGGGCTTGCAAAAACAGGTTGCTTTTGATGCGCAGGTTGCGGCCCGTCATGATGTTTTCCACCACGCTCATGCCCTTGAACAACGCCAGGTTTTGAAATGTTCGGGCAATGCCCATGGTGGCCACCTGGTGGCTGTTCATGTGGTGAAACGTTTGCCCGCGAAAGCTGATGGTGCCCTCTTGCGGCTGGTAGACACCGTTGATGCAGTTCAGCATGGAGCTTTTACCCGCACCGTTGGGGCCAATGATGGCCCGCACCTCGTGCTCGCGTACATCAAACGAAATGTCGGTTAATGCCTTCACACCGCCAAAACTCAGGCTGATGTTGTTGACATCAAGAATCACGTCGCCAATTTTTCGGTTGTTCATATCACCAGGCCTGATGGGGTTCACGCGGCGGCGTGCATGGGGCTGAACACCTTGCAGTCTGCAATCTGCAAGGTGGCGCTAACCACGCCGGTGCGGCCGTCTTCAAAGCGCACCTGTGTTTCAATGTGTTGTTCGGTTCGGCCTTGGTAAAGCGCCTCGAGCAGCACGCCGTACTTGTCGCCAATAAAGCCGCGCCTGACTTTGTTGGTGCGGGTCAGTTCGCCGTCGTCGGCGTCGAGTTCTTTGTGTAGCACCAAGAACCGGTGAATTTGGCTGCCGCTCAGTTTGTCGTCGCGACTCAGGTCGGCGTTGACTTGTTGCAAACAGTCTTTCATCAGTTCGTACACCTCAGGCTTTTGCGCCAAATCGGTGTAGCCCGCGTAGGGCATGCCCCGGCGCTCGGCCCAGTTGCCCACCGCGTCAAAGTCGATGTTGAGCATCACACACACCCGGTCACGACCGTCGCCAAAGGCCACGGCTTCTTTGATGACCGGGAAAAATTTGAGTTTGTTTTCAATGTATTTCGGCGCAAACATGGCGCCGTCATTACTACCGCCCGCCAGTCGCCCCACGTCTTTGACGCGATCAATGATCTTCAAATGCCCGTCGTTGTCTAAAAACCCGGCGTCGCTGGTGTGGTACCAACCGTCGGCAGTGAGTACCTCGGCCGTGGCTTCGGGGTTTTTGTAGTAAGCCTTGAGCAGCCCGGGGCTTTTGACCAATATCTCGCCGCTGTCGCTGAGTTTGATCTCCACCCCTTCGCACGGCACGCCGACCGTGTCGGGCTTGGCTTGATGATCCGGCTGTAAGCATACGAACACCGCGGTTTCGGTGGAGCCGTAGAGTTGCTTTAGGTTGATGCCAATGCTGCGGTAAAAAGTAAACAGGTCGGGGCCAATGGCCTCACCCGCCGTGTAAGCAACACGCAAACGGCTAAAGCCCAGGGTGTTGCGCAAGGGGCCGTAGATCAGCAGGTCACCCGCGGCATACAGCATGTTGTCCAACAGCCCAGTCGGTTGCTTGTCCATTTTGCGTGTGCCCACACGCTTGGCAACATCCATGAAAAACTTAAACAGCCCGCGCTTAATGGCGCCGGCGTCTTCCATGCGGATCATGACGCTGGTGAGCAAACCCTCAAAAACCCTGGGCGGAGCAAAGTAGTAGGTTGGACCCACCTCGCGCAGGTCAATCTGCACCGTACCCGCCGATTCCGGGCAATTCACCACGTAGCCCGTGGCCAGCCACTGCGCAAAGCTAAATATGTTTTGCCCAATCCATGCCGGGGGTAGGTAGGCCAATACCTCGTCGTTGTGGGTGAGTTGGTCAAAGTCGCGCCCCACACGGGCGCGGTCAAGCAAGGTGAAGTGGGTGTGCACCACGCCTTTGGGGTTGCCGGTGGTGCCCGATGTAAAAAACATCGCCGCCACGTCGTCGGGTTGTATCGATTCAATCACCGACCGCACCGCGCTCGGATTGGCTGCCAAGGCTTGGCGGCCGCTTTCTTGCAGGTCGTCAAGCGAGCCCAGGCCGGGCGCATCGTAGTGACGCAGACCGCGTGGGTCGTGATAAAAAATGTGTGCCAGGGTGGGAACTTGCTCGCGCACCTCGAGCATTTTGTCCACCTGCTCCTGGTCTTCCACAATGACCACGCGGACCTCGGCGTTTTGAATCGGAAACACGCATTCAGCGGCCGCCGCGTCTTGGTACAAAGGCACGGCAATACCGCCCAAGGCTTGGATGGCCAGCATCGAGGCGTACAGCCGAGGGCGATTGGCACCAATCACCACCACATGATCGCCGCGTTTAACGCCCAGGCCCTGCAGCCCGGCAGCCAGGGTCATCATTTGGCTCTCAAGCATTTGCCAAGTGGTGACTTGCCAAATGCCAAACTCTTTCTCGCGCATGGCCGCGGCCTGCGGGCGTTTGGCGCTGTGCGCGCATACCAGGGCGGGGAAGGTTTGTTCCATGGGTGTGATACTTGCGGGGTCAACTAAATGGAGTCTTGATACTATGACCAAGGTTTGACGGAAAGTTGTCTTTTCAACGACAATCTAGGGCAAACACTGCTGGGGATAACCCTGTGTCTTCGACACTTCCTATTCATTCATTTGTCTTGCAGCAACGCGCGCGGCCCTTGGCGGCGGACGAGGCCGAACAAGTGGGGTGGCTGCGGGCGCTGGATGACACGCATCGCGCGCGCGCCACCGACGACATGCGGGCCGTAGACGTGGCCTCGGGTGAACGGGTGGTGCGCGTGGGGCGGCGTGCCACCCACTGGTTGGGCTTGCACGATGGGCTGCTCAAAATGAGTGGCGAGGACGGCGCCGACGGGCGCGGTGGCCTCACTTTTACCGGCTTGGCGCCCGGGGGCTGGTTTGGCGAAGGCACCGTACTAAAAAACGAGGTCTTTCGCTACACCATTCAGGCGCTGCGCCCCAGCGTGGTGCTGGTGTTGCCCAGCGAAACCTTTCACTGGCTGCTCGATCATTCGTTGGGCTTCAACCGTTTCATCATGTTGCAGCTCAATGAACGTTTGGGTCAGTTTATTGGCGCGCGGGAAATCGACCGGCTGTCCAGCCCTGAACTTCGGGTGGCGCGCAATTTGGCCGCGCTATGCAACCCGGCTTTGTTCCCCGGGGTGGGCAGTGTGTTGCGCATCACGCAGCAAGAGTTGGCCTACCTCGTGGGGCTGTCGCGGCAACGGGTAAACCAAGCGCTTCAGGCGCTGCAAGCACAGGGCTGGGTACAAATTGAATACGGCGGGCTGCGTGTGTTGCAGCGCGATGCGTTACGCCAAGGGCAGCGATGACGCAAGACAGCGACAACGTGAGGCTGAACAAACTCATGGCCGAGCGTGGCCTGTGTTCGCGGCGTGAGGCCGACGCCTGGATCGCCGCCGGACGGGTACGCGTCAACGGCAAGGTCGCTGTCATGGGTCAACGCGTGACACCGCTGGCGCAGGTGGAGGTGGACGGACAGGCGCAGGCCGAGTCGGCCGCGCGGCTCACCGTGCTGCTGCACAAGCCCATGGGCTTTGTCAGCGGCACCCCAGAGGACGGGCATCAACCCGCGGTGACGTTGGTCACCCCCGAGCGGCGTTGGCGTGGCGACAGCAGTGGCGTGCCGCTGCGCGGCGTCGACCGTAAAGGCCTGGCCCCGGCGGGGCGCCTAGATGCCGACTCCACCGGCCTGCTGGTGCTCACCCAAGACGGCCGCGTGGCACGCCGCTTGGTGGGCGACCAAGGTGAGGTTGAAAAAGAGTACTTGGTGCGGGTGACCTGCATGCACCAAGGCCAGGTGGTTCAACAAGGGGTGCGGGCGAGGGTGCCGGCCCAGACCCTGGCTCGCTTGCGTCATGGCTTGGCGCTCGACGGCGAGGCCTTGCGCCCGGCCCAAGTGGAGTGGCAAAACGACGAGCAGCTGCGTTTTGTGCTGCGGCAAGGCAAAAAGCGCCAAATCCGCCGCATGTGCGAGGCGGTGGGGCTGCGCGTGGTGGGTCTGAAGCGGGTGCGCATCGGCGGCGTGGCCCTGGGCCAGTTGCCGCTGGGGCAGTGGCGTGTGCTGGGCCCCAATGAGGCCTTTTAGCCGCCCCTTGAAATACCGCCGCCCACCCTCACATCACCCCTAACTTTTTTTGTTTTTGCGATCTTGTTATGACCACCGATACCCCAGCCACCCCCGACGCCACCAACAAGCAAGCCCACGCCTTTCAGGCCGAGGTTGCGCAACTGTTGCACTTGGTCACCCATTCGCTGTATTCCAATCCCGAAATCTTTTTGCGTGAACTGGTTTCAAATGCCTCCGACGCGTGCGACAAATTACGCTTTGAAGCGCTTGATCACCCCGAGCTCTACGAAGACACGCCAGACCTTCAAGTAAAGGTCGACGTTGACCCCAACGCGCGCACCATCACCATCACCGACAACGGCATTGGTTTGTCGGCACAAGAAGCGATTGACCATCTGGGCACCATCGCCAAAAGCGGCACCCGCGACTTCATGTCGCGCTTAAGCGGCGACAAGCAAAAAGACGCGCAGCTCATTGGGCAATTTGGCGTGGGGTTTTACTCGGGCTTTATCGTTGCCGAGCGCATGACGGTGCAAAGCCGGCGCGCCGGGCTGCCCGCTGATCAAGGCGTGCGCTGGAGCAGCGCAGGCACCGGGGACTTTGAGGTTGAACCCATTACGCAAGACGCACGCGGAACCCAGGTGATTTTGCATCTGCGCGAAGACGCCGGCGACTACCTTGAGCCTTCTCGCCTAAAAACCATTATTCGCAAATACTCCGATCACATCAGCTTGCCCATTCTGATGCCCAAACACGAATGGGACAGCGAGCAAAGCGCCATGGTGCGGCGCGACGAATGGGAAACCGTTAACAGCGCCAGCGCCCTATGGACGCGCCCGCGCAAAGACATCACCGACGAGCAGTACCAAGCCTTTTACAAGCAGCTCAGCCATGACCACGACGACCCGCTGCACTGGAGCCACAACCGGGTTGAGGGCGCCACCGAATACACCCAGCTGCTGTACGTGCCGGCGCGTGCCCCCTACGACTTATGGCAGCGCGACCACCAAAGCGGGCTCAAGCTCTACGTGCGGCGGGTGTTCATCATGGATCAAGCGGACAGCCTGTTGCCAAGCTATCTGCGTTTTATCAAGGGGGTGGTGGACAGCGCCGACTTGCCACTGAACGTCAGCCGCGAGTTGTTGCAAGAAAGTCGCGACGTTAAAAACATGCGAGACGGCAACACCCGGCGCGTGCTCAGCATGCTAGAAGACTTGGCCAAACGCGAGGCGCCCGATACCACCTACGACAAGTTTTATGCCGAATTCGGTGCTGTGCTCAAAGAAGGCTTGGGCGAAGACTTTGCCAACCGCGATCGCATCGCGGGCTTGCTGCGTTTTGCATCGACCCAGTCCGACCCCTGTGCCGTGAGTTTGGCAGCCTACAAGGCCCGCATGAAAGAGGGTCAAGAGGCGATTTACTACATCACCGCCGACAACCTTGAAGCCGCCAAACACAGCCCGCAGCTGGAAGTGTTTCGCAAAAAAGGCATTGAGGTTTTGTTAATGACCGACCGGGTGGACGAGTGGGCGTTGTCTTACCTGCCCGAATTCGACGGCACGCCGCTGCAGAGTGTGGCCAAGGGTGCAGTTGACTTGGGTAAGCTGCAAGACGAAGCAGAAAAGCAAGCCGCCGAGCAGGCCGCCGAGACGTTTAAGCCAGTGCTCGAGAAGTTGCGGGAGGCGCTTAAAGAACACGCCAAAGACGTGCGCACCACCTCGCGCTTGGTTGATAGCCCGGCGTGTTTGGTGGTGGAAGACGGCGAAACCTCAACCCAGTTGGCGCGCTTGCTCAAGCAAGTGGGGCAGCAGGCGCCTGACGTGAAGCCAATTTTGGAGGTCAACGCCGAGCACCCCATGCTCAAGCGTTTGGCGCAAGCCGAAACCGACTTCAACGAGTGGGCCCAGGTGTTGTTTGACCAAGCCATGCTTGCCGAGGGCGCCTTGCCCAGCAACCCAGCCGCGTACGTGCAGCGCGTGCACCGATTGCTGGCTGCGTAGCGCGTGGCGCGCCAAGCCCCTGACCTTACCGATTTGGAGCTGCGTCCGGGGCAGTCGGTGGCGCTGCTGCAGGCCTTGCATATTCTTACCCGCGATGGACGGCTGAACCAGGACAGTCGGCGCAAGCTTAAGCAGGTGAACCACTTGGTGCAGTTCATTGAGCCATGGCTGCACCAAGCGCTGGCGGCCAAAGGCACGGTGCAGGTGGTTGACCACGGCGCAGGCAAGTCGTACTTTGGCTTCATGCTCTACGACTGGGTGCTGCGCACCGCTGCCGCCGGTGACGTATGGGGGGTGGAGGCGCGGCCCGAACTGGTGGAGCGCGCGCAGGCGTTGGCGCAGACCATGGGTTTTGAGCGCATGCACTTTGTGGCGGGGTCTGTGCAACAAGCGTTGGCCAGCGACGCGTTGCCTGCCTGCCCAGACGTGGTCACGGCGTTACACGCCTGCGACACCGCCACCGACGACGCGTTGGACTTTGCCTTAACCCGCCAGGCGCAGCACGTGGCGTTGGTGCCGTGTTGTCAGGCCGAAATGGCAGCCAAGTGGCGCGCGCACAAGGCGCTTAGTTTGGCGCGCACGCCATTGGCCGAGTTGTGGCGCCGGCCGCTGCACACGCGGGAGTTGGGCGCGCAGCTCACCAACGTGTTGCGTTGCTTGCGCCTTGAGGCCAGCGGCTATCAAGTTACCGTGACCGAATTGGTGGGGTGGGAGCATGCCGTGAAAAACGAGCTGATCTTGGCCACCCGTACCGGCAAGCCCAAACATTCCGCCGCCGCACGCTTGCACACCTTGCTCGATATGTTTGATGTGCCCGAACTGGCAACCCGTCACGCACCTGTGGCTTAGCTGGCAAAGCGGCGCCGGGTAAGCGCCAAAGCCAACCAAAACGCCACCACGGCGGTACCGATCAACACCCCCAAGTGCAGCCAGGGTTGGGTTGGCCAATCATCCATGAACAAGGGGCGCACCAGCGCCACGGCATGCGTCAGCGGCAACACTTGGGCCAGCGTCGTCACCCAGCTGGGCAGTCGGTCCAGAGGAAAAAACACGCCACTTAAAAACATCATGGGCGTGAGAAACAAGGTGAAGTAATACGTAAAAAAATCGTAGCCTTTGGCCAAGGCGTTAAAGATCAGGGCCAAGCACGAAAAGGTAATGCCCGTAAGGAGCAAGATGGGCCACGCCAGCAACAGCTTGGGGCTGTGGCTGATGTTGAGCGCAAGCATCACGAACAAAATCGACGTAACCGCAAACAGTGCTTTAAAAGCGGCCCACAGCATTTCGGCCAACACCACGGCATCCAAATTGACGGGCGCGTTCAGAATGCCGTCCCACGTCTTTTGCACGTGCATGCGGGAGAAGGCCGAGTACAACGCCTCAAAAGTGGCGGCGTTCATGGCGCTCATGCAAACGCTGCCACTGGCCAAGAACAACAGGTAAGGAATGGTTTGGCCGTTGTAGCTGACTTGGCCAACCAATGCGCCCATGCCATAGCCAAAAGCCACCAACCAAATCAACGGCTCGGCAATGTTGCCCACCAAACTTGGAATGGCCAGCTTACGCCATACCAAAAAATTACGCCCCAATACGGCCAGCCAAGAGCCACTGGGTGCTGGCAAGCGCCAGGGGTTGGGTTGGTGACTGGCCATTTATGCGCCCTCCCGAATTTGACGCCCGGTGAGTTTTAAAAACA
>RFXW01000058.1 GCA_009921245.1 Candidatus Fonsibacter lacus
GCCTCGGCGTTGTGCGCCATGGCGGGGGTGATGGCCACCGCCATCAAGGCGCATAACAGGCGGTTGGGCAGGTGTTGTGGGATGGTTTTCATGGGCATGCTTTACGTGATGGGTTGATGCACCGTAACCAGTTTGGTGCCGTCGGGAAAGGTGGCTTCTACTTGGATGTCGGGGATCATGTCGGCCACGCCGGGCATGACATCGGCACGGGTGAGAACCTCGCGCCCCTGCGCCATGAGTTGGGCAACGGTTAGGCCGTCGCGCGCGCCCTCAAGCACATGCGCGGTGATCAGGGCAATGGCCTCGGGCACGTTAAGTTGCAAGCCGCGGGCGCGACGCCGCTCGGCCAACAAAGCGGCGGTGAACACCAGCAATTTGTCTTTTTCGCGAGGCGTTAAGTCCATGCCCGGGCTTTGCAAAACTCTTGCCAGCCGTGCCCAAGGTGGGTTGTCCGGTTGGAATCTACGATTTGCACCATCAAGGTGCTTGCATAGGCCTTTTTATGGTGCGGTTGCACCAAAAAAGACACAAACTACATGGCCCAGGTGCGGGGTGCCAGCGCGGGTAGCCCCCAAGCTTGCTGCCGCCAAAGGCGCCACACCGCGCGCAGCAGCGGGGCCACATGCTGCCCCTGAAGGGCCACGGCACGCAGCAGCAGCACCTGTGGGTGCACGGCGCTGGCGCCTGCGGTTACTTTGGGGTGTTGGCTTAGGCAGCTACGCGCCAGCTCCAGCAGCTGTTCGCGCTGGGCATCGGGCCATGCCGAGCCACGCGCCAGCAACAAGGTGCCCATGTGCCGGTGGCCTGCCAACCCCGCAGGGCCGTTAAGCAAGGCATGGTCGGTGGCGTCTATCACGCCTTCGTCCAGCCACACCGAGCCAATGGCTTGGCGTTGGTGCCAACGCCCTTGGGTAGCGGTGGGCGCGAGGTTGGCGTGCCAGGTGCTTACCCCCAAACAACCGGGGTAGACGATGGTCTCGAGAGGCAGCCATTCAAGTCGGGCGTGGTCTTGTACCTCGCACCTCACGTGCTGCTGCGCCAGCGCACCGCTTTGGTTGCTGTAAAAGCGGGTGGCGCCTGGTGTGCTGAGCAGGGCGTGGGCATGGTCGGCCACGCGTAGGTCAACGTTAAGTTCGTCGCCCTGTACCAAGCCGCCCGGCGGGTGCACCCACACCGTGTGGCAGGTGGCTGGCCCCTCGGGATAAAGCGATTTAAACACCCGCATCGGGCCATCGTGCGCAAAGCGCAGCGTGGTGCCTTCGGCGCCACGGCTGTATTCCAAATCAAGTGTGGCCCGCCAGCCCATGGTGCTGTGCAGGGGGTTAGCAAATACCGCAGGCCACCCCTGCGCCGCGCAGGTAGCGGCGATACGCCAGGCTGAGCTTGTCCGATGGCGCCATGGCCTCACCCCCGCCAACCGGCAGTTGCGCCGGGCGTTGTGACTCCAAAATGGGTTGGTCTTGAGAAAAAATCGTGACCTGAAAGTCGCGCAGTGCCTCGTCTGCACTTGTGGTGTCGCCCCGTGTAGTGGGCAAACCAAAGTCGGCAGCTGGTGTCGTTGGTGGGGCAGGCCCAAATCACGTAGGCGTCTTGCGGCGCCTCGGTTTGTCCTTGCTTAACCAATAACGCGCTGTAGGGGCTAAGCACCTCGTAGCGGTAGTTCACCCATTCGCCACCTGAACTGCTGGCGCTGCCACGCGGCTGCCACGCTTGATATTGCTCAATGCAAGGGCGGCCATCGGCGGTGAGCGTAACGTCGTAAGCCGGCACCTCAGGGTGTTCGGCGTCGCCCAACCAGCCCTCGTGCACATAGGCAAAGTGCGCGGTATCTAAAAAGTTTTCAACCGCCCGGGGGGCGCTGGTGGCCACATCAAACGGGCCGTAAATCAGGCGTCGGCTGGGCAGGTCGGTAAGCTCGGGAATATCAAAAGCAGCCGGTGCTGAGTCGCCCGCAAGGTTGGCCCACACCAAACCATGCGCCATCCGCACCCCCAAGCACGCCACGCCAAAGGTGGCCGGTGGCGTAAGGCTTGGGCTTGCTGGTACCTGCACGCATTGCCCTTGGTTGTTGAAGCGCCACCCGTGGTAGCCGCATTGCAACACCGACGCGCCGGTGGCGTCGGCGGTGACCTTGCCCAGCGACAGCCGCGCGCCACGGTGGGGGCACTGGTCTGGCATCAGCACCGGTTGCAGCGTGTCGGGTGCGGCGGCTGTGAACCACAGCGCCAGGTCGCGTCGCAGCAATTGCAGCGCTTCGGGCCGTTGCAGGTCAGTGGCCGATGCAGAAGCAAAAGGGGTTGGCGCCAGCGACACCGGCCACCAACCCGATTGCTCCGCGCCCAAAGGTTGGGTGAGCGGTGTCAAGGCTTATTTGCTGCCCGGTACGCTGCCTTCAACGCCTTTGACGTAGAAGTTGATGCCATCGCGCCAGGCTTGGTCGGCTTTTTTGCCAGCGGCCAATACTTCTTTGCCCTTGTTGTCTACGATGGGGCCAGTGAAGGGCTGGAATGAACCGTCTTTGATGCCGGCTTTGACCTTGTTAACGCGCGCCACGATGTCTGCGGGCACCTCAGGCGAGATCTTGATCAGGTCGTTCAAGCCTTCTTTAACACCCCACACCGTGCGCTTGGTTTGCCAGGTGCCGGCTTTGAGTTCTTCAATGGCTTGTATGTAGTAGGGCCCCCAGTTGGCAATGGCGGAGCCCAGGTGCGCCTTGCCGGCAAATTTGCTCATGTCGCTGTCCCAGCCAAAGGCGTACTTGCCGTTCTTTTCGGCAGTTTGCAGCACCGCCGTGGAGTCGGTGTTTTGTAGCAACACGTCAGCGCCTTGGTTGATCAGGCTTTGGGCGGCTTCGCTTTCCTTGGGTGGGTCAAACCAGGTGTTGATCCACACCACTTTGACCTTGATGTTGGGATTGGTACTTTGCGCGCCCAGCGTAAACGCGTTGATGTTGCGCAGCACCTCGGGGATGGGGAACGAACCCACAAAGCCCAGTGTGCCGGTTTTGCTCATCTTGCCCGCAATGATGCCCGCCATGTAGGTGTCATGGAAAAAGCTGGCATCGTAGATGCGCATGTTCTTGGCGGTTTTGTAGCCGGTGGCGTGTTCAAACTTAACGTTAGGGAACTCTTTGGCGACCTTGAGCATGGGGTCCATGAAGCCAAAGGACGTGGCAAAAATAATTTGGTTGCCTTGGCGTGCCAAGTCGCGAATCACGCGCTCGGCGTCGGCGCCCTCAGGCACATTCTCAACGTAAGAGGTTTTTACGGCGCTGCCAAACTTGGCCTCAACCGCCAGACGCCCTTGGTCGTGGGCAAAGGTCCAGCCCGCGTCGCCCACAGGGCCTACATAAACCCAGGCCGCCTTCACTGGGTCGGCCGCTTGGGCGGAGCCCAGCGCCAGCCCCAATGCGGCGGCTGCCAATGTTTTAATCATCGAACGCTTGTTGGTGTGCAACATGACGAGTCCTTCTTTAGGTTGGGAGTGAACGGATTGTGACTGGATTCTATTCAGCAAAAGCAATGCCAGGGTGGCTTATGCCCCATTCGGGTGCGCCAGCCTTAGGCGCCGGGGTAAAACGGTTTACCAATGGATTGGGGCATGTTGACCCTGATCCACAGCGGATTGCGTGAAATCAACACCAGCACCACGATGGTGGCGAGGTAAGGCAGCATAGACAAGAACTGGCTAGGGATCTCCACACCCATGCCTTGCATGTAAAACTGCACCATGGTGAGACCGCCAAACAAATAGGCGCCCCACAGCACGCGCGCCGGACGCCAGGTGGCAAACGTGGTGAGCGCCAGTGCGATCCAGCCTTTGCCGGCGGTCATGTTTTCTACCCAAAGCGGTGTGTACACCACCGATACGTAGGCCCCAGCCAAACCACACAAGGCGCCGCCGCAAACCACCGCCGCCAGCCTAAGGCGCCGCACCGGGTAGCCCAGGGCATGCGCGGATTCGGGATTTTCGCCAATGCTGCGCAGCACCAAACCGGTGCGTGTGCGGTACAACATCCAGCCCAGCGCGAGCGTGAGCGCAATGGCAAGGTAAACCAAGGGGTGCTGCTTAAACAAAGCCGCGCCAACAAATGGCAGCTCGGACAGGTAAGGCACGGCAAAAGGCGCGGCCTCGGGCAACTTAACTTGTGTGTACGGCTGCCCTGCAAACGCCGTCAGGCCGGCGCCAAAAAGGCTAAGGGCCAAGCCGGTGGCGTATTGGTTGGTGTTGAGCCAAATCACCAGCCAGCCAAAAACCGAGGCCATTAACGCACCGGCCAAGGCGGCGGCGACAAAGCCCGCCAGCGTGCCGCCGGTGGCCGCGGTGGCGGCAAAGCCAGCCAGGGCGCCGCACAGCATCATGCCTTCGGCGCCCAGATTCAGCACCCCAGCGCGCTCGTTAATGAGCAAACCCAGCCCCGCCAGCGCCAATATGGTGCCAGCATGCAACGAGGCGGCAATCAGCAACGCCAATGCTTCCATTAGGTACCCCCTCCTGCCTCGGGTTGGCGCCTTACCCACCGCATGCGATAGGCCACCAGTG
The DNA here is from genome assembly GCA_009921245.1 of Candidatus Fonsibacter lacus. Classification (GTDB taxonomy): domain Bacteria; phylum Pseudomonadota; class Gammaproteobacteria; order Burkholderiales; family Burkholderiaceae_C; genus RS62. Next base: position 4,543 of record RFXW01000058.1, read on the forward strand.
TGTCGCACGCCAACAAGGAGAACAGCAACAAGCCCTGAAACACGCCAGTGATCGACTTGGGCAAACCCAGGCGCGATTGCGCCAGCTCACCGCCGATGTAAAACATGCTCATCAGAATCGCCGACAGCACAATACCCACCGGGTGCAAGCGCCCCACAAAAGCCACGATGATGGCGGCAAAACCGTAGCCCACGGGTACGTAGGGCGTGAGCTGCCCCACCGGCCCAGCCACCTCAAGCGCACCGGCCAAGCCGGCGCAGCCACCCGAGACCAAAAGCGCCAGCCACAGCGCCGAGCGCGACGAAAACCCCGCGTAGCGTGCCGCCCGTGGCGCCAGCCCGCCAACTTGTTGGGCAAAGCCCAGTTTGGTTCGAAACAACAACAACCAAGCGCCAACGGCCGCCAGCAAGGCCAACGGCAGACCCAGGTGCACGCGTGAGCCATCAAACAACCGTGGCACCAAAGCGCCGTCTTCGAAGTTGCGCGTTTGTGGAAAGTTAAATCCGAGCGGGTCTTTCCATGGGCCAAACACCAAGTAGTAAAGCAGTTGAATGGCCACGTACACCAGCATCAGACTCACCAGGATTTCGTTGGCGTTGAACCGGTCGCGCAGCCACGCCACCAGCGCGGCCCACACCATGCCGCCCAACACCCCAGCCAGCAACACCACGGCGTTGAGCCAAGCGCCGGTTTCGGCGCTGCCCAACAAGGCCACGCCACCGGCGGCAATGGCGCCCAGCACAAACTGACCCTCGGCACCAATGTTCCATACGTTGGAGCGAAAACACACCGCCAGCCCCAAGGCAATGAGCAGCAACGGCGTGGCTTTGACCATCAGCTCGCCCCAGGCGTAGCCATCGCGTATGGGTTCAATAAAAAACAGCTCAACACCGCGCCATGGGTCTTTGCCCAGCGCGGCAAACAACGCCATGCCAATTAGCGTGGTAATCAGCAGCGCAAGCAAGGGTGAGCCCAAAGCCCAAGCAGCAGAGGGCTGGCCGCGCGCTTCAAACCGCAGCATGCGATTGCTCCTGCCACAAACCGGCCATCCATTGACCAATTTGCTCCACCGTTGCGTCTTGGCGCGCCACCGATGGTGACAACCGCCCACCGGCGATCACGTGCAAGCGATCGGCCAGTTCAAACAATTCGTCCAGTTCTTCGCTGATCACCAGCACCGCCGTGCCTTGTTCACGCAGTCGCAGCAGCTCGGCACGGATGCGGCTGGCAGCACCCACATCGACACCCCAAGTGGGCTGGGCAATCACCAACACTTTGGGTTGGGCGTCGATCTCGCGACCCACCAAAAACTTTTGTAAGTTGCCGCCGGACAATGCGCGGGCAGGGGTGTGCACGCTGGGCGTTTTTACGTCCATGGTCTGCACCACATGGTGCGCTTGCTGGGCCACTTCACGCGGGCGCAGCAAGCCGCCACGCCCCACGCCTTGTTGGCGCGTGAGCAGCATGTTCAGTGCCAAACTCATGCTGGGCACGGCACCGTGGCCAAGCCGTTCTTCGGGCACATAGTGCAAGCCCAGCACGCGGCGCTGCGCCGGACCAAGGGCACCCGCAGGTGTGTTGAGTATCAATAAATCGTTGGGTGGGCTTGGGGCTTCGCCGCTCAAGGCCTCGAGCAAGGCCTTTTGGCCGTTGCCCGATACGCCGGCAATGCCCACCATTTCGCCGGCACGCACCTGTAAGGTTGAGCCGTCGTGGTGCTGCCACTGCAGGGCCACCGCGCCGGTGGTGGCAGGGCGCTGCGGCAATGCCGGTGGTTCTGCGCCAAGCATCAGGCGCGACAGACTGGCGTTGCTTTCGGTGCGTGGGTCGCACACGCCGGTAACGCGTCCGCCGCGCATCACCGTGCACACTTGGCACAGCGCACGAATTTCGTGCAGCTTATGGCTGATGTACAAAATGCTGCAGCCTTCGCTGGCAAGCTGGCGCAACACCACAAACAGCTTGTCAACCGCTTGTGGCGTAAGCACCGAGGTGGGTTCGTCGAGTATCAACAGCTGCGGCTCGGTAAGCAAGGCACGAATAATTTCAACACGCTGCATCTCGCCTGTGCTTAGGCTGTGCACCGGTTGTTGCGGGTCTATGGGCAGCCCGTAGGCTTGCGCTTTGTCGCTGATGCGTTGCGACACCTCGGCCAAACCAATTTGGCGGTCCAGGCCCAGCCATACGTTTTCAGCCACGCTGATCGAGTCGAACAAACTGAAGTGCTGAAACACCATGCTGATACCCAGCGCGCGGGCATGGCGGGGGTCGCGTATGCGCACCTCGGTGCCGTTGAAGTGCTTTCATCAGCGTGGATTTGCCGGCACCGTTTTCGCCCAACACGGCATGCAACGACCCCGCGGCGACTTGCAGGTTGACGTTGTCGTTGGCCAGCACGCCAGGGTAGCGTTTGCTGATGTGTTGCAGCTCAAGGCGGGGCGGAGCGGTCATGGAGCGGGGTGTTGTTCGTGTCGCTCAAAAGCATACCGCAGTCCGCTGGCCGATACGTGTGCCTCGCGTTGCACCAGGTTCCAGGGTGGGCTGCTGAGTGTGGGGGCCCAGGTATCGCCGGGTGCATCGAGCGCTATCACGGTGCGCTCTACCCGATGCGCCAGCGGCAGCGCCTGGGCGTATAGCTGCGCGCCACCTATGACCCACAGCGTGGACGCCTCGGGCTGCAGTTGTTGCGCCAAGGCCCATGCCTCGGGCACCGAGGCGCACGGGTGTGCCCCCGGCGCCGCCCATTGACGTTGCCGGGTTAGCACCAAGTTGGCGCGCTTGGGCAGCGGCCGAAACGCTGGCGGCAAAGAATCCCAGGTTTTACGCCCCATGAGTACCGCGCAGCCTTGGGTGAGCGCTCGAAAGTGCGCCAAATCCTCGGGCAGGTGCCACGGCATGCTGCCTTGGTGGCCAATCACGCCGCCGTTGGCTTGGGCCCAAATGAGCGCGATGTTCATGATGCAGCGGGGCGGGTGCGGGCCGGCGTTAACACGGTGGCAATGGCCACGGCCACCATCATCAGTGCCACCCAGTCTTGCCACACGGGCACCTCACCCACCACCACCGTGGCAAACAAAGTGCCCAACACCGGCACCGCCAGGATGCTCATGGTGCTGGTGGATGGGGGCAGGCTACGTGCCAGCCCAAACCACAGCACCTGACTTAAGCCGAAGTTGATCCACGCACCCCACGCCAAGCTGGCCCACATCACCGACGTAAAGCTTGCCAGCGCTGGCACGGGCTCAAGCGCTGCGGCGGCGGTCCACAAAATGGGGCAGCACAGCAGCAGCATCCATACCGTGATACGCAGCGGGCTGGCTTGGGTGTTGGCGCGGCGCATCCACAGTGTGCCCAGGGCCCAGCTGATGGCGGCCAAAATCATCCACAACACCCCCGCCGGTCGACCGCTTAAATTGGACGCCTCGTGCCACAGCAGCAGCACCACCGAGGCCAAGGCTAAAGTCGCCGCCACCAAGGTGCGGCGTGTAATTGCTTGGCCAAAAAACAAGCTGCCCAGCACCACAGTAAACACAGGCATCGTGAAACCAAGCACCGCGGCGCGCCCGGACGCCAGTTCTTGCACACCAAAAATCGACAGCGTGTGCCAAGCCAAAATATTGGGCAACATCAGCAGCGCCAAGGTGAGCCAGTCGCGCCGCGTGGGCCACACCGAGCCTTCGGCCCAGCGCACGTAAGCCAGCAGGCTTAGCGCGCCCAGTGTCATGGTGATGGCGCGAAAGTACAGCGGCGTGATTTGCTGCAGCGACAGCTTCATCATGGGCCAATTCATGCCCCAAAAAATCGTTAGGCCAATCAGGGCCCACGTTTGTTGCCGGGTTAGTGTGCTCACAGCTGCGCCGCTGTTGGTGTTACACCGCTACCGGCGCTTTGATGGCGGGGTGGCATTGGTAGTCACGCACCTCAAAGTCTTCAAAGGTGTAATCAAACAGCGTTTCGGGGCGGCGCTTGAGGTGCAACGTGGGGTAGGGGTAAGCCGTGCGTTGCAACTGGGTTTGCACTTGCTCGTGATGGTTGTCGTAGATGTGGCAGTCGCCACCGGTCCAAACAAAATCACCTACGTCCAGTTCGCACTGTTGCGCCAGCATATGGGTGAGTAACGCGTAGCTGGCGATATTAAAAGGCACGCCCAAAAAGATATCGGCGCTGCGCTGGTACAACTGGCAGCTTAGCTTGCCCTGAGCCACATAAAACTGAAACAACGCATGGCAGGGCATCAGCGCCATGCGATCCAGCTCGCCCACGTTCCATGCGCTAACCACCATACGGCGCGAATCGGGGTTGGTGCGCAGCTGCTGCAGCACCTGCGTAATTTGGTCGATGTGACCACCGTCGGGGGTAGGCCAACTGCGCCACTGTTTGCCATACACCGGGCCCAAGTCGCCATCGGGTGCGGCCCATTCGTCCCAAATGCTCACGCCGTGTTGTTGCAGCCAAGTGGCGTTGCTGTCGCCACGCAAAAACCACAACAACTCATAAATGATCGATTTGAGGTGTACCTTTTTGGTGGTGACCAGCGGAAACCCTTCAGACAAGTTAAACCGCATTTGGTAGCCAAACACGCTGCGGGTGCCGGTGCCGGTGCGATCAGACTTGGCCACACCATGGGTGAACACGTGGCGCATGAAATCTTCGTACTGGGTGCGGGGCGGTTGGTATGTCATGAGGCTTGGGCACGCAATATGGCGCCAGGGTTAAGCAGGTTGAGCGGATCAAGTGCGCCTTTAATGGCGTGCATCATGTGCAAGCCGGTGGCGTCTTTGTATTGTTGCAAACGATCGGCCTTTTGACGCCCCACGCCGTGCTCGGCCGAAAACGAGCCGCCATGGGTCGCCACGGATTCATACACCAGGGTGTTGATGGCGTGCTCATGCGTGCGCAAAAACGCCGCCGCCTCCACCCCTTCGGGGGCTTGCACGTTGTAGTGCAGGTTGCCGTCGCCCAAATGCCCAAAGTTCACCAGCCGGGCACCGGACACGGCGCTGAGCAAGGCGGCGTCGGTGTGTTGTACAAATTCGGCCAGGCGTGACACCGGCAGCGCGATGTCGTGCTTGATATTGAGCCCCTCTTGCGCTTGCGCCAGTGGAATGCTCTCGCGCACGTGCCACAGCGCTTGAGCTTGTTGTAGGCTTTGCGCCACCACGGCGTCGGTTATGTGCTCGGCCTCAAACCCCTCTTGCAACACGGCCTCTAGGGCTTGACGCGCTTGGTCTTCGCCGTGTGCATCGCTGACCTCGATCAGCACGGCGTAGGGCCCTGCGCCCTCAAACGGTATGTGCAGGCTGGGCAATTGGCGCGCGGTAATGGCCAGTGCCTGCTGCCCCATCATTTCAAAGCCGGTGAGTGCCGCGTCAAGGTGACGCTGGGCCACACCCAGCAGCGACACCGCGGCGCTCACACTGGGCACTCGGGCCCAGGCCGTGAGCCGTGCCGCCGGCATGGGATACAGCTTAAGGGTGGCCGCGGTGATGATGCCAAGCGTGCCCTCGCTGCCAATCATGAGGTGGCGCAAATCGTAGCCGGTGTTGTCTTTACGCAGCCCACTGAGGCCATGCCACACCTGCCCTTGTACGGTTACCACCTCTAGGCCCAAACACAAGTCGCGGGCATTGCCGTAGCGCAGCACCTGCGTGCCGCCGGCGTTGGTGGCCATGTTGCCACCAATGGTGCAGCTGCCTTCTGACGCCAAGCTAAGCGGCAGCAGCAAATCGGCCTCGGCCGCCCAATGCTGGGCTTGTTGCAATACGCAGCCGGCATCCACCGTCATGGTGAGGTTGGCGCGGTCGAGTGCTCGCAAGCGATTCATGCGGGTGGTGGACAGCACCACCGCGCGGCCGCTGGTATCGGGCGTGCTGCCCATGGCCAAGCCCGTGTTGCCACCTTGTGCCACCACCGGCGTGGCGTGTGTGGCGCAGTGCCGCAGCACGGCTGCCACCTCTTGGGTGTTTTTGGGCCGCACCACCGCCAGCGCGCGTCCTTGCTCGCGGCCGCGCCAATCGCGCTCATAACCGGCGCAGTCGCCGCCGGTGAGCACATGCTCGGCCCCCACCGCCTCACGCAGACCGGCCAGCACGTTAGCCATGGGCAGCGGTGGCAGCCTGGCGCAGCCGCAGTCTGACGTGTGCCGCACACGCGGCAAACAAGGCCACACACAGCAGCACCTGCAACCACGCAAGCAGCTGCACCATGCCGCCTTCGGTGGTGCCGCGCACCACCCCTTCCAGAAAATACAACCACACCAGCAAACTTAGCCACCTAAAGGTGTACATGCGCCGTTTAAGCAGCCCCGCCAGCGGCAAACACAACGGCAGCACCTTCACCACCCACCACGAGCCGCCCGGGCGCAGCGGCGCGAGCCAAAGCTCCCAAGCCAGACCCAACGCGATCAGTGCCAGC
>RFXW01000059.1 GCA_009921245.1 Candidatus Fonsibacter lacus
AAACGGGGGGTGAGGCAACGGGCGCTTGTTGCGCCAGCGTTTTGCCAAGTTCCACACCCCACTGATCAAAGGGGTGAATGTCCCATAAAACGGCTTGGCAAAACACTTTATGCTCAAACGCCGCCAACAAGGCCCCCAAGTGGTAGGGGCTGAGCGCCTCCAGCCACAGCTGGCTGCTGGGGATATTGCCGCGGTGGCTGCGGTGCGGCGCCAAGGCCGCGGCCGCGGCTGGGGTTGTGCCTTGCTGTATCAGCCAGTTGGTGGTTTCTGACAGGTCACGGCCCAGCGCCAAGGCGCGCGCTTGGGCCGCCATTTGGCGGTGCATGAAGTCGGTTTGTTGTTGCTCTTCGGGGCTTGCGTTGGGGTTGGGGCGCACGGCGATAAAGTCAACCGGGATGCGGTGTGTGCCTTGGTGCAGGAGCTGAAAGTAAGCGTGTTGGCCTTGCACGCCGAGGCCGCCCCAAACGGTGGCGGCGGTGTCGATATGCACCGGCGAGCCGTCGCGGTGCACGCTTTTGCCGTTGCTTTCCATCTCCAGCTGTTGCAGGTAAGCCGGTAGATGCTGCAAGCGGCTGTCGTAGCACGCCACCACTTGGCTTGCCGCGCCCAAAAAATTGCGGTTCCACACCCCAATGAGGGCCAGCGCAAGCGGCAGATTATGGGCCGGTGGGCTGTGCCAAAAATGTTCGTCCATGGCCCGGGCCCCGGCCAAGAAAGACAAAAACGCGGGCACCCCGATGGCCATGGCAAGCGGCATGCCCACCGCCGACCACACCGAGTACCGGCCGCCCACCCACGGAAAAAATGGGTAAACCTGTTCCGGTGCAAAGCCTTGGTGCAGCGCTTGTTTGGGGTCGGCGGTAACCGCAAGCAGGTGCCGGGCTTGGTGGTGCGCCTCGACGCCGTGTTGGCTTAGCCATTGGCGTGCGGCCTGCATCAGCCACAGGGTTTCGGGGGTGGTGAAGGTTTTGCTTTGCACCACAAACAAGGTGCGGTGTGGCGTCAGGCCGTGCAAAGCCTGCTGCATGCTCCAGGTGTCGGGCGTGGCAACAAAGCGCACGGTTGGCGTGGCGCCGGGCTCTGGCGCCAGCGCGGCGCACGCCAAACGCGGGCCAAGGTCAGACCCACCAATGCCTAGGCTGACCACGCTGTCAACCGGCTCACCTCGGCAGCCACGCCACTGGCCTTGGTGCACCGTTTGCGCGGTGTGCAAAAAGGCTTCTCGCGCCTCGAGCACGGCGCGCTCCACCGTTTCGCCCCAGGGCGGGTTAGGCAAGCCGGGGCTGCGCAGCGCCACGTGCAGCGCCGGGCGTTGCTCGGTGGCATTGATGAGGGCCCCGCTTGCCATGGCAAGGGCTTGCGGCAGCACCTGCGCTTGTTCGGCCAAGGCATGCAACGCCGCCCAAGCGGCTTGGTCAATGGCTTGGTGGCTGGCGTTTAGGTGAAGTCCTGCAGCTTGCCAAACGCAGGTCGGGCGGTCGGCGCTGGCCAGTAGGTCGCCAACCGAGGGTGGGCTGTTTTGTGCCAGTTGCTTGAGTTGTTGCCAAGCAGGCCATTGGGTGGGGCCAGACATTGATGCGGTGTTGCCGTTGCCAAGTTCGATTCATTGTAGGGTGCGCACCGCTTGGGCAATGGCTTGGGCATCAACCTCAAAATGTCGACGCAAGGCCGCGCGCGTGTCGCTGCGGCCAAAGCCGTCGGTGCCCAGCGTTAAGAAGCGTGCGTGGTGGGGCAGGTAGGCTCGTATGCTTTCGGGCAGCAAACGCACGTAGTCGCTGGCGGCCACAATCGGCCCTTGGTGCGCGCCCAGCAGCCGGTGCAGGTGCGAGGCTTGGCGGTTGTCCTGATGGGCCTGGGCGTTGCGCGCCAGTTCGGTCCAGCTGGTGACGCTGAATACATCGCAGGTGATGCCTTCGGCGGCCAGCGCGTGGGCTGCTTTGATCACTTCAACCAATATCGCGCCCGAGCCGAGCAGGGCCACCTGCGCCGCCCCTTCCCCGACGCGCGCAAAGTGGTAGCCGCCGTCGCAAATGGCTTGGGCATGGCGAGGGTCGATCGACGGCTGGGCGTAGTTGTCGTTGTTGAGGGTGATGTAGTAAAAAACATCACGCTGCTGGCCCACCATTTCTTCCATGCCCGCTTGCAGCAACAGCGCCAGTTCGCCGGCAAAGGCGGGGTCGTAGGATTTGCAATTGGGAATGGTGGAGGCCACCAAGTGGCTGCTGCCGTCTTGATGTTGCAGGCCTTCACCGCCCAGCGTGGTGCGCCCGGAGGTGGCGCCCAGCAAAAAGCCGCGCGCGCGCTGGTCGGCGGCGGCCCAAATTTGGTCGCCCACGCGCTGAAAGCCAAACATGGAGTAGTAAATGTAAAACGGCAGCATGGTGAGGCCGTGCACGCTGTAGCTGGTGGCCGCTGCGGTCCAACTGGCCATGGCACCCGCTTCGCTGATGCCTTCTTCCAGGATTTGACCGTCGGTGGCCTCGCGATAACTGAGTACCGACCCGATGTCTTCAGGGTCGTAGTGTTGGCCTATGCTTGAGTAAATGCCGACTTGTTTGAACAAATTGGCCATGCCAAAGGTGCGCGCTTCGTCGGCCACGATGGGCACCAGGCGCGGGCCAAGTTCGGGCGCTTTAAGCAATTGGCCGAGCATGCGCACAAACGCCATGGTGGTGCTCATGACTTTGTCTTGCGCGTCGATGGCGAATTGCGCGTACTGCGCCAAAGGTGGACGCGCGGGGCTGTCACACGCGGTGTGGCGTGCCGGCATGGCGCCACCAAGGGCGGCGCGGCGCGCCTTGAGGTACTGCAGTTCGGCGCTGTCTTCGGGGGGGCGATAAAACGCCAGCTCAAGCGTTTGCGCGTCGCTTAGCGGCAAGTTAAAGCGATTACGAAACGCCAACAACTCGGCGTCGTCGAGCTTTTTTTGCGAGTGCGTGGTCATCTTGCCTTGGCCGGCCTTGCCCATGCCGTAGCCCTTTTTGGTGTGCGCCAAAATCACCACCGGTTGCCCATTGGGTTGCAACGCCGCGGCGTAGGCCGCGTAGATTTTGGTAAGGTCGTGACCGCCCCGCTTCAGGCGGTCGATTTGATCGTCGGTTAGGCCCATGGCCAGTTGGGTGAGCGCGCTGTTTTGCCCAAAAAAATTGTCGCGGTTGTAACGCCCGTCTTTGGCGGCAAATGTTTGCATTTGCCCATCCACGGTTTGCGCAAAGGCTTGCAGCAAAGCGCCGCTTTGGTCGCGGGCGAATAAGCCATCCCAATCGCTGCCCCATATCAGTTTGATCACGCGCCAGCCCGCGCCGGCAAAGAGTCGTTCCAACTCGTCGATGATGCGGCCGTTGCCGCGCACCGGCCCATCGAGCCGTTGCAGGTTGCAGTTCACCACCCACACCAAGTTATCAAGACGCTCCCTGGCTGCCAGGGTGAGCGCGCTCATGGACTCGGGTTCGTCCATTTCGCCGTCGCCAAAAATGCCCCACACCGTGCGTCCACGACAGTCCAACAACCCGCGATGCTCAAGGTAGCGCATGAAGCGCGCTTGATAAATCGAGCTGATCGGCCCTATGCCCATGGAGCCGGTGGGAAATTGCCAAAAGTGCGGCATCAACCATGGGTGGGGGTAGCTGCTTAAGCCTTGCGCGCCTTGGGTTTGCGCGGTGAGCTCTTGCCGGTAATGCGCCAAATCGGTTTCGGTTAAGCGCCCCTCTAAAAAGGCGCGGGCGTACACGCCGGGGGCGCTGTGCGGCTGAAAGAAAACCAAGTCGCCGCCGTGCGTGGCATTGCGCGCGTGGAAAAAGTGGTTAAAGCCCACTTCAAACAAATCCGCCGCGCTGGCGTAGCTGGCGATATGGCCGCCGAGTTCGCCGTGCGATTTGTTGGCGCGTACGACCATGGCCAAGGCGTTCCAGCGCATGATGCTGGCCAGGCGCTCTTCAATCGCCAAGTCGCCGGCAAACAAGGGCTGGTCGCTGGCGGCGATGGTGTTGGCGTAGGGGGTATTGAGTGAGGGCTGCCAGCCGCTGCGGTGCAAGCCGGCAAGGTGGGTGAGCTCGTCAAGCACTTGCCGTGCGCCGGCGCTGCCTTGGCGCTCAAGCAAGGCCAAAAAAGCGTCGCGCCACTCCTGGCGTTCGTCGTCGTGCAGCGTGCGTGGGTCGAGCATGGTGGGCAAAGAGGGGTTGGCCAAAAACTGGCTTCACTATACGGAGCGGGCTCTGGCATGTGGTGCCAAAAGCGCTTGTAATATGCCAATAAAGAGCATAATATTTTGTGAAAAATACTTTTTAAAGCATGAAAATCGACGAAACCGACTGGCGTATCTTGGCGGAGTTACAGGCTGATGCCAGCTTGACCAACGTGGAGTTGGCGCGCCGCGTGCATTTGTCGCCGTCGCCGTGCTTGGCGCGGGTCAAGGCCCTGCAGGCCGCTGGGGTGATTCGGCGCTACGTGGCGCTGGTGGACGCCGCGGCGTTGGGCTTGGGCCTTAACGTGTTCATCAGCATCAGCCTGACCACACAAAGCAAGGAGGCGTTGGCGCGGTTTGAGGCCAGTTTGGCCACGCAAGATGAAGTGATGGAGTGCTACTTGATGACCGGCGACTCGGATTACTTGATTCGCGTGGTGGTGCCCGACATGGCGGCGTTGGAGCGATTTATTCTGGAGCGGTTGACGCCGATTGCTGGGATTGAAAAGATTCGCTCAAGCTTTGCGTTAAAACAGGTGCGCTACAAAACGGCGCTGCCGCTGCCGCGTCTTTAACGACGTAGCGGTTTGAATACGGCGGTGACGTCGTCGTCTTCGCCCCACTCGCGCAACGCCTGCCTCAGGCGACGCTGCACCATGCGAGTCATGGGCGCGTCCAGTCCAAGGCGTTCGAACTCCTCGCAAGCCGCGGCCATGTCCTTGCGCAGCATGCCCAGGTTGGCGCCAAAATCAAACCCGCCGGTGAGTACATGCCTAGGCACCATGTGTGAGGTGACCCAGTTTTGCCCCGAGCCGCTGGCCAGTAATTCAAGCACCTGCGGCATGGCCAAGCCCGCGTGCTTGGCTGCCAGCAACGATTCACTTGCCAGCAGCAGGTTGCCAATGTAGAGCAAGTTGTTGTGTACCTTGAGCGCCTGGGCCAAGCCAACCGTGTCACCTACATGAACCCATTGCGAGGCGTAGCTTTGCAACACCGGCTTGGCGCGACGCCGTGCCGCGTTGCTTCCCGCGGTGATCACGCTAAGCGTGCCGTTGGCCACGCGTGCCGGCCCGCCGGTCATGGGGGCGTCTAAGGTGTCGATGCCGCGCTTGGCGAGTTCCGCCGCCAAGTGCGCCGCCGTGGGCGCGCCGGTGGTACCCACATGCAGGTACAACCGAACCGCTTGACCGTGGCACAACCCGTGGCGCCCAAGCACCGCGCGGCGGTAGGCGGCCAATGTGGGCAGGCAGCCAATCACCACGCTGGCGGCGTCCGCCGCCTGCCGCGCGCTGCTGGCGCGGTGGATGGCGCGTGGCAAAGCCTGCACCGCGGTGTCGTGGGTGTCGTACACCCACACCGTGTGACCTGCGCGCAGCAACCGACGCGCCATGGGTTGACCCATGGCGCCGGCGCCCAGCACCGCAACCACCAAACCCGAGGAGCGTGTGACCATGCGGCCAGCGTAGTGGGATTGGCCGGTGGTGGGTGTCGCGCTGTTGCCAGCGGAGGTGAACAAAACCCCCTAGCATCGTGCGCTTATTACAGCTCAGATGAGCCTTCCACAGGAGAAACGGCATGGCGCAGGCGCTTGGTTTTGTTGGCATTGGTCACATGGGGTTGCCCATGGCCACTCGGTTGCTTGAAGCAGGGCACTCGCTGTTGATTTACGACGCGCGCCCCGAAGCCATGGCGCCGCTGGTGGCGCGTGGTGCGCGTGCGGCCGAGTCGGCGTTGGCGGTGGCCAACGAAGCGTCAACGGTGCTGATTTCTTTGCCCACGCCCGATGTGGTGCAGCGCGTGGTTTTGGGTGAGGGGGGCTTGGCTCACGGCAGCGCCGTGCGCACCTTGGTGGACTTATCCACCACCGGCGCCACCATGGCGCAACAAGTGCATGCCGGTGCCGCTGAACTGGGCAAGACGCTGGTTGACTCGCCCGTCTCCGGTGGGGTGGGCGGCGCCGTTAAAGGCACGTTGGCGGTGATGGTGTCGTGCCCGCGTGCGCTGTACGACGAGCTTGCGCCCATGCTCAGCGCCATTGGCAAGCCGTTTTTTATTGGTGAGCGCGCGGGCATGGCGCAAACCATGAAGCTGTGCAACAACCTGTTGTCGGCCGCGGCCATGGCCGCCACCGCTGAGGCGGTGGGCATGGGGGTTAAGGCCGGACTGGACGCGGCGGTCATGATCGACGTGATCAACGCCGGCAGCGGCCGCAGCACGGCCTCGACCGACAAGTTCCCGCGTGCCGTGCTGACGCGCAGCTTTGACTACGGCTTTGCCACGGCGTTGATGTACAAAGATGTGCGCCTTTGCGTGCAAGAGGCCAAAACCTTAGGGGTGCCGATGCCGGTGGCCGAGCAGGTCCACCACGTGTGGCAACGTGCCAACGACGAGCTTGGTGGAGACAAAGATTTCACCACCGTGGTGCAGTTAACCGAGCAAGCCATTGGCGAGCCCATGCAACCGCGTCAAGCATGACCGTGCGCCTGCGCGCCGATGTGACGGTGGCGGCGGCTTGCGCCAATGAACTGGGCGAGGGGCCGCTGTGGGACGCCACCCGTGGCGCGCTGTGGTGGGTGGATATTTCGCGCGCCACCTTGTGGTGCTTAACAGGGCAACAAGCGCAACACTGGGTGCTGCCTTCCATGCCCGCTTGTTTGGGGCTGCACGACAGTGGAAAACTGTGGGTGGTGGGGCGGCGCGATGCCGGTTGGTTTGACCCGAGCGATGGCCAATGGACAGCGGCACCGCCACAAGGCATCGATTGGTCGGTGATGCGCTTTAACGACGGCCGAGCGGACGCAGCCGGACGCTTTTGGGCCGGCACCATGGACCGGCGCATGCAAAACCCAGTGGGTGGTTTGTACCAAACGGGCGACGGCTTTCAGTGGCAACAACACGACAGCGGGGTGACGTTGGCCAATGGTTTGGGGTGGAGCCCCGACCAGCGCACCATGTACTTTACCGACACGCCGGCGCGCCGCATCGTTGCCTATCCCTTTGATGTAACCGATGGCGTGATTGGCGCCGGGCGGACGCTGGTGCACGGCGGCGAGGGCGAGTTGGCCCCCGATGGCTTGGCCGTTGACGCCGACGGTGGCATATGGAGCGCGCAGTTTGGACTGGGGTGCTTGCATCGTTACACGCCCAGTGGGCAACTGGACCAAGTGATTGAGCTGCCGGTGTCGCGGCCGACGTCGGTGGCGTTTGGCGGCGCCGACTTGCGTTCGCTGTACATCACCACCGCCACCCTGGGCTTAACCGAAGCCGAGCGTGCGGCTGAGCCCCTGGCTGGGCATATGTTGGTTTGGAGCGCCGAGGTGAGCGGACAGCCCGAGCACGCGGTGCGATTTTCTTAAATGGTGTCATTACACAAGGAGTGCATGCAATGGGTTCGCCAATGTTTGAAGCAGGTTTGAAAGTTCGCAAAGAAGTGCTGGGCGCGGAGTATGTTGAGCAGTCGTTTGCCAGCGCCGACGATTTCAACCGCCCGTTCCAAGAGTTTGTGACCGAGTATTGCTGGGGTGGCGTGTGGACACGCCCCGGGCTGGATCGTCGCACGCGCAGCTTCTTAAATTTGGGCATGCTTGCCGCGCTTAATCGGCCGCACGAAATCAAGCTGCATTTGCGTGGCGCCATCAACAACGGCTTAACCAAAGACGAAATCGCCGAGGTGTTTTTGCAAGTGGCGATTTATTGCGGTGTGCCCGCCGCACTCGATGCGATTCGAGTGGCGCGAGAAGTCTTTAAGGAAATGGGCGTCTAGCCCCGGCGCCTTCAGATGCCAACGCCGCTGCCCCAAGCCGCCGTGGTGGGGGTGGGAACCACCCGCTACGGCGTGCTGTCGGAATACGACGCCTACGACCTGGGGCAGTGGGCGCTTAAGCAAGCGCTGGACGAGGCGGGCTTGGCCCCCGCCGACATCGACGGGCTCATTCTGAGCCGGGTGCCCGACTATCAGCGCTTTGCCGAACTCGGTCGGCTGGACCCGCACTACACGCTGACCACCCCGGGCCATGGACGTTTTGCCGGCATTTGCATACAAACCGCGGTGGCGGTGCTGCAGGCCGGGCTGGCGCGCACCGTGGCGGTGGTGTATGGCAACAACGGCCGCTCCGCCGGCGACCGCTACGGCGGCGACACGGACTCTTACGGCAGTGGTGGCGCCGGCATGTGGTTTCCTTACGGCATGACTTCGCCAGGCGCCTTTCATGCCTTGATGTTTCAGCGACACCAAGCGCGCTACGGCACCCGGGTTGAGCAACTGGCGCACATCCCCATGGCGTTTCGCTACCACGCCTCGCTCAACCCCGCGGCCGTGATGCGGCAAACCTTTGACTTGGATGGGTACTTGGCCGCGCGTTACATTTGCGAGCCGCTGCGCTTGCTGGACTACTGCTTGATCAACGATGGCGGCGTGGCGTTGATTCTGACGCTGGCCGATCGCGCCGCTGACTTGCCGCAAAAGCCGGTGTACATAGACGCCATGGCGCAGCGCGCGCAGTTCAGCGACTCAAGCTTTCCACCCGACGATTTTTGGCACGGCGCCATGGCTTCTGCGGCGCAAGCCACCTTTGCGCAAACCGATTTGCGGCGCGAAGACATGGACGCCCTGATGGTGTACGACAATTTTTCACCGACGGTGTTGTTTAGCTTGGAGGGCTTTGGTTATTGCCAACCGGGTGAGGGCGGCGCGTTCATCGAAGGCGGGCGTTTGCGCCTGGACGGTGACTTGCCCACCAACACCTCGGGCGGGCATTTGTCTGAAAGCTACATGCAGGGCTGGGCGCTGAATGTTGAGGCGGTGCGCCAAATTCGTGGCCAGTGCGAGCAGCGGCAGGTGGCCGGGGCGCAGCACGTGCACTACATGGCGGCGGCGCCGGTGATGACCTCATTGATTTACAGCGGTCAGCGACGCACATCATGAACGACTACGCCAAGCCCCTGCCGCAGATCGACCCAAGGCAAGCGCCGTTTTGGCAAGGCTTGCGCGAGCGACAAATCCTGCTGCCCACGTGCAGTGACTGTGCCAAGGCGCGTTTTCCGGCTACACGCTTTTGTGGATACTGCTGGAGCGAGGCCATGCAATGGGTGCCGGTTGCGGGTGGCGCCACGCTGCAGGCGTACGCCACGTTCCACAAGGCTTACTGGGCCGGCTTTGCCGCCGACGTGCCGTACCAGGTGATTCAGGTGCGGCTGGACGCGGGTGTGAGTTTGTTCTCGAACAGGGTGGGGCCATGGTCGCCGCGGGTGCAACTGGGCGCGCGCCTTAAGCCGTACTTTGACGACGTGACACCATCGGTGACGTTGCTTAAATTCAGCCTTGACGAGGACCAGCCATGAAAGCGGTGTTGGTGCAAGCCCCGGGCGGACTTGAGGCGCTGCGCTACCTTGACGTGCCCGACCCTGAGCCTGCGCCGCACGAGGTGGTGGTCAAGGTGCACCGCTGCGGTGTGTGCTACCACGATGTGGTGGTGCGTAACGGCACCTTGCGCGCGGGGGTGAGCTTGCCTTGTGTGCTGGGACACGAGGTGGCCGGGGAGGTGGTGGCCCTGGGCGCTTCGGCGCGGCAGTTTCGTCTTGGGCAACGCGTGGCCACCACCCAGCGCAGTTACATCTGCGGTGTGTGTCGCTGGTGCCGCAACAACCAAGAGGCGCTGTGCGAGCGCCGGGTGTTCATGGGCGACGTTGGATTGGCAGGCGGCTACGCCGAGTACGTGGCGGTGGCCGAAGACTGTGTGGCTGAAGTGCCCGAGGGTGTGTCTTGGCAGCACGCCGCGGTCGCGGCCTGTGCGTTGGGCACCGTGCTTAACGCGTTGCGCGATACCGGCGCCGTCAAGCCCGGTGAGACCGTGCTGGTAACCGGCGCAGGCGGTGGACTGGGGCTGCATGGCGTGCAAATGGCGCGTTTGGCTGGCGCCCGCGTGATTGCGCAAACCAGCTCGGCCAGCAAGCGTGGGTTGCTGCAAGATCTGGGGGCGCATGAGGTGGTGGTGCACGCCCGGGGTGAGGATTTTTCGCCTCAGGTGCGCGAGTTGACGCAAGGTGCGGGGGTTGATGTGGTGCTCGATACCGTGGGCACGCCGGTGTATCAGCCAACCCGTAAATCACTCGGCGTGGCTGGGCGTTGGTTGTTGGTGGGGCAATTAACGGGCGACTTTGTGCCGTTTAACCCGGCGCAATTGTTTTTGAAAAACCAAAGCATGCTGTCAGTAACCAGCACCACCCGTCGTCAGTTGCAAGATGTGCTGCAGCTGATCGCGCGCGCGCAGCTTAAGCCGGTGATTGCCGGTGAATTGCCATTGGCGCAGGCGGCGCAGGCGCACGCCGCACTTGAGGCTGGCAGCACCACTGGTCGGTTGTTGCTCAACCCCATGCTTTGACGCGGTGTCGCCAACGTGCCTTTTTGGCCGGTTGTGTTGGCGAAAACCCTGATGCCCTGCTACCCCTTGCCTCTTACATTGGGCGGTTGGGACAGCGTTCTGACCTAAAACCAAAGGCGAATGACGGTGATATTTTTTGAGAGCGTTCTGAACACCCTGATAGCAGGGCTCATGATTGGCGCCATCTACGGACTGATGTGCGTGGGGCTGGCCATGATTTTCGGCTTGATGCGCGTGATCAACTTTGCGCAGGGCGAG
>RFXW01000060.1 GCA_009921245.1 Candidatus Fonsibacter lacus
CGAGTAACGCCTTGGCTTGGTCACGTGACAGCGTGGGCAGCGTACCGGTGATGACCACTGTCAGCCCAGTAAGGGGCAACACCTGGCCTGCGGTGGCGGGTAAATCGGGCCAACACACACCCGCTTGTTGCAGCGCCACCAGCATGGCTTGGTTGTGTGGCTGATCAAAAAACGTGCGCACGCTTTGCGCCACGGTTGGGCCCACATCGTTCACGGCAAGCAGCTGTTCCACACTGGCTGCGGCCACCGCATCGAGTGTTCCAAAATGCGTCGCCAGGTCGCGTGCCGTGGCTTCGCCCACATGCCGAATACCCAGCGCGTACAAGAAACGTGGCAAGGTGGTTTGACGCGAACGCTGCAGGGCCTGCATCAGGTTGCTGGCGGATTTTTCGGCCATGCGCTCCAGCGAGGCCCACTGCGCTTGCGTGATGCGATAAATGTCAGGCAGATGCGCCACCCACCCCATGTCAACCACTTGCTCTATCAGCTTGTCGCCCAAACCTTCAATGTCAAGCGCTCGGCGCGAGGCAAAATGTTGCAGGGCTTGTTTGCGCTGCGCCGGGCAAAACAAGCCTCCCACGCATCGGGCGTCGGCTTCATCAGGTTCACGTACCACGCCGCTGCCGCACTCCGGACACACCTGGGGCATCACAAACGCCACCGCGTGCGCCGGCCTACGCTCAGGTACCACCGCCACCACCTCAGGAATCACGTCACCGGCACGCCGCACCACCACGGTATCGCCCACGTGCACATCTTTGCGCTGCACCTCATCGGCGTTGTGCAACGTGGCGTTGGTAACGGTCACGCCGCCCACAAACACCGGCGCCAGTCGCGCCACCGGTGTCAGTTTGCCGGTGCGTCCCACCTGCACGTCGATACCGAGTACCGTGGTCAGTTCTTCTTGCGCGGGGTATTTGTGCGCCACCGCCCAACGCGGCTCACGGCTGACATACCCCAAACGGCGCTGCCAGTCCAAGCGATCAACTTTGTACACCACCCCATCGATGTCAAAGGGCAAGGTATCGCGCCTGGCGGCCATGGCGGCGTGGTATTGCGCCAATCCGCTGCCGCCCAGCACCTGCTGGGCCAACGACGAGACCGCAAATCCCCAGGCACGCAAGGCCTGCCACAGCTCGCTTTGTGCGGTTGGGCCATGAAGCCCCGGCGAAACAAGTACATCTTGCCCCGCATCGGTTTGCCAGCGCGCCACCGCGTAAGCAAAAAAACGCAGCGGACGACGCGCGGCAACCCGCGAGTCGAGCTGACGCACCGCGCCGGCGGCGGCATTGCGAGGGTTGATGAATGTTTTTTCACCCGCCTCACGTTGTCTGGTGTTCAACGCCTCAAAATCAGCGCGCGACATGTAAACCTCACCCCGTACCTCCAGCCATGCCGGGGCCTGTCCCTGCAAACGCAACGGCACCTGGGCAATGGTGCGGGCGTTGGCGGTCACGTCTTCACCGGTGGCGCCGTCACCACGGGTCACGGCCCGGGTCAACAAGCCGTTGTGGTAGACCAAACTCAATGCCAAGCCGTCGAATTTTGGCTCGGCGGCATAAGCCACCGCGGCACCGGTGTCGGCCAACTCAAGTTCTTTGCGAACCCGCGTGTCAAACGCCCAAGCGCCAGCGGGCGTGGTGTCGGTTTCGGTTCGAATGCTCAGCATAGGCACATCGTGCTGCACCGGTGCAAAGGCGGGCAAGGGCACCGCCCCCACGCGTTGGGTGGGCGAGTCGGCTTGCTGCAGCTCGGGGTGCGCCTGCTCCAACGCCTGCAGCTCGGCAAACCAGCGGTCGTACTCGGCGTCGGGTACCTGCGGGTCGTCCAGCACGTAGTAGCGATGCGCCGCCTGGTGCAGCGCTTCACGCAGCCACTGCGCACGTGCCGCCTGTTGCGCCTCTGCCATGGCTAAGAAAACAAACGCCGCGCCACGGCTGAGCCTGGCGCCAGTTCGCGTTCAGCCAGCGTTTGGCAAAGCTGCTCCACATCTTGCCCGATTTGCGCCAAAGCCGCGGCTGTTAGCGGCTGCCCCGCGTCGTCAACCAAATCGGCGTCCATGGGCTCAAGCAGCGCGTGGGCCACATCTTGCATGCGCGCATAGCCCCGCTCGGCAATCGGCACATGGGCCACGTCGTACACCAAACGCAGGCGGCGCAGCGTCATGTCGTGCGGTTGTTCCGCCAATGCCACCTGGGTGTCAAACAGCAAGGTCAACACCGGTGGCTCGGTGCTGCCATCGGCCGCCGGCAACACCATACGGCCCGGTAGCGAACCCGACTGAAACCCCACCTGCCCCGCCGCATGCAGCACAAAGCCTAGGCTCCACGCCGCGCGTTGGGTTTGCAAGACAAAGGCCAACTGCGCGTCGTGCTGACTGGCGAATTGGTCCAGTTCACGCGCACGCCCAACCTCGGTCATCATGTCGGCAAAATCAGGCGCGCCACCCAGGGTGTCGGCCAAACGCTGCACCACGGCGACAAATTCGGAGAACTCGATTTCGTTCATCGCACCCGAGCGGTTCGCCATTTGCAGCCCAGCGCGTAGCGCGCAAACCCGCATCCCTGGCCGCGGCTGCCACCAGCCGGGGTCGTCTGGCACCTGAACCTCTATGGCCAAGGGCTTGCTGCCAATGCGCCGGGTGGTCGGCATGGCAGCGCATACCGCGTCACCGCTGATGTGCTGCTCAAACGCCACCGGCACCACGGTGTCAATCAACGCGCTCAATACCCCGCTGTCCCACGTCACAGCGTCGTCTTGCTCAATCACGTGCTGCGCCAGCTCAGGCAACGTGGTGTCGTCCAGCCAGTCAAGTTTGGGCTCAACCGCAGCCTCTGGCTCGAGCGGTCGATCCATGTCGTGCGGCTTGCTGCGCCGCAGCTGCCAGGCGTTATAAGCCACCACCACCGCGACAATCGCCGCCCCAACCGCCAACAACGCCCACTGCAATTGACTCACCAGTCCGACTCCGTGTTCGGGCACTAGGCTTGTGCCATGCTCACCGCGGTGTCCATGTCCACCGCAACGATTCGGGAGACGCCTTGCTCCTGCATGGTGACGCCAATCAGTTGTTCGGCTTTTTCCATGGAGATTTTGTTATGGCTGATATACAAAAACTGCGTCTCTTGACTCATGCGCCCCACCAGCGCCGAATAGCGCTCGGTGTTGCTGTCGTCCAGCGGCGCGTCGACCTCGTCGAGCAAGCAAAACGGCGCTGGGTTGAGTTGGAAAATGGCAAACACCAACGCAATCGCGGTAAGGGCCTTTTCGCCACCCGAGAGCAGTTGAATGGTTTGATTTTTTTTGCCTGGCGGTTGTGCCATAACTTGCACACCGGCGTCCAAAATTTCCTCGCCTGTCATCAGCAGCTTGGCCTGCCCGCCGCCAAAAAGCTCGGGAAACATCCGCCCAAAGTGCTGATTGACCGTCTCAAAGGTAGAGCCCAGCAGTTCACGCGTTTCCATGTCGATTTTATGGATTGCATCTTCCAGCGTGGCAATCGCTTCGTTCAGGTCAGCCGACTGCTGATCCAAAAAGGTTTTGCGCTCCTGCGCCTCGGCCAGTTCTTCAAGCGCCGCCAAGTTCACGGCGCCGAGTTGCTGAATGGTGCGCTGCAGACGCTCAATTTGCTCAGGTAGCTGCTCAAGTGTTACCTGATCGTGCGCCACCGAAGCGGCAATGGTTTCGGTGTCTTGCGCCTGCAGATGCTCTTGCGCCTGCGTCATGGCCAGGCGCGCTGCTTGCTCCGCCAACTGCAACTCGGTGATGCGTTGACGCTGTGGCTCAATCTGGCGCTCAACCGTTAAACGCTGCTCGTCAAGCGCGCGCATGCGGGCACTCAAGTCTTCGTATTCACGCCGTTTCAAAGCCAACGCCTGCTCGCGCTGCACCTTAACGGCCAGCGCCGACTGCAAGGCCTGCTGCGCCGCGCTGTCGTCCAGCTCGGCCCACTCTTGTTGGGCTTGATCGCGTTGTTGCTGCAGCTCTTGTGCTTGTTGTTGCGCCGTTTCGTGCTGGCGCTGAGCTTCTTCTTGGCGTTGCGCCACGCTGCGCTGCTCAAATTGCGCCTCTTGACGCGCCCGCTCCAGTTCAGCCGTGCTTTGCTGCGCTTGCGCCAATGCCTGCTGCGCCAGCTCCGCCGCTTGTTGGCGGGTGCTTTGGCGTTGTTGTTGCTCGCCGAGCTGCATGTCGTACTGTTCGCTACGGGTTTGCGCCTGCGCCAGTTCACGGCCAATGGTTTCTAGGCTTTGTTCAACCTCTTGCAGGTCCGAACCCAGCTGCCCGCTGCGCTGTGCCGCTGCGTCCGCCTCTTGCTGCAAACGTATGCCCTGCACCTGCGCGTCGTGCAGCCGCCGCTGCGCCACCGCCAGTTGCTGCTGCGCCTGCTCAACTTGCTGCCGGCCCTCGGCGTACGCGGCATGCGCGCGCTGCGCTGCCTGTTGCGCTTCATCAACCATCAACACCTGCGCACGCTGCGCCTTTTGTAGATTGTCGATTTCATGCTGGCGCGCCAAAGCCCCTGCACTTTCGTTGTCTGGCGCATAAAGGCTTACGCTTTGCGCCGTCACTTGGTGCCCCTGCGGCACCACCACGCACTGCCCGGGCTGCAAACTTTGGCGTACCGCCATGGCCGCGGCTAAGCTCTCGGCCACCCAATAGCCTGACAGCCAGTGGGTGAGTACGCCTTTAAGGGCGTTGTCGCTGATGCGCAGCAAACTCAACAAGGGGCGTAACCCAGCCAATGGCTGGGCTTGGTGGGCGGTGACGGCGGAGGTAAAAAACGTCAGGCGGGCAGCCGGTGCGTGGTCGGCGTAACCGGTCACGGGTGCCATGTCGTTGAGCTCGCGCGCGTCCAATCGGTCGCGCAGCGCCGACTCCAACGCGGTTTCCCAACCGTTTTCGATTTGCAGTCGCCGCCACAGGGGCTCGGTGCCCTCCAGCCCTTGGCTTTGTAACCATGGCGCCACGCGCTCGTCGCTGGCCAACTGGTCTTGCAGCGCTTGCAGCGTATCGGCGCGGGCTTGCACATCGGCCAATGCGCTTTGCGCTTGCACCAGGGCCTGCTGCGCCGTGTCGCGCGCTTGCCCCAGCACCGGTACCTGCTGATTGGCTTGCTCCAACCGCTGCTGCGCCGCTTGTTGCGCCTCTTGTGCTCGTGCCTGCTCGGCTTGGGCCTGCTGCAGCCGCTGGCCATCGGGCACCACCAACGCCCGCTGCTCAGCGCCAAGCCGGTCCCGCCGCTGGGTGAGTTGGGCCTGCTGT
Source organism: Candidatus Fonsibacter lacus (assembly GCA_009921245.1). GTDB lineage: Bacteria > Pseudomonadota > Gammaproteobacteria > Burkholderiales > Burkholderiaceae_C > RS62. The sequence continues at coordinate 5,263 of RFXW01000060.1, forward strand.
TGTTGCAGCCCCTGTTGCTGGGTGATCAGCACTTGTTGGTCTTGGCGCAATTGACCCACCGCTTGACGACTCTCCTCAAGCGCCGCAAGCGCGGTCTGCGCGGCCTGCTGTTGCTGCGGTAGGGCTTGTTGTGCCGCTTGCAGTGCGGTGTCGCGTTGCTGCAGCAGTTGTTGCGCCTGTTGTGCCTGAGCGGCCAGGTCTTGCAGCGCGCTTTGCGCGTCGTTGGCACGGGTTTGCCATTGTGCGATTTGCTCGGCCAATTGCTCCATACGCTGCGCCGCGCGTTGGCGGCTCTCAGCCACATGGCGGATATCGGCTTCAAGCCGGCCCACCTCGGCGCTGGCTTCGTAGAGTTGCCCCTGGTGTTGGTTCAGGGCATCGCCCGCCGCGTAGTGCGACTGGCGTATGGCCTCAAGCTCGGCTTCGTGTCGCCGCAGCTCGGCCAGCTGTGCCTCGAGCGCTTGTTGCACCTCGGCCATGTCGCGCTGCACCTGCTGCTGTTGCTGTTCGCTGGCTTGGTGTCGCAGCCACCACAGTTGCCCTTGTCGCACCGCGCTTTCGTCTTGCAGCTTTTGATAACGCGTGGCAACCTCGGCCTGGCGCTGCAACTTGTCGAGGTTGGCATTGAGTTCGCGCAGTATGTCTTCCACCCGCGTCAGGTTTTCTCGGGTGTCACTGAGCCGGTTGGCGGTTTCGCGACGGCGCTCTTTGTACTTTGAAACCCCGGCGGCTTCTTCGAGAAACAGCCTTAAATCCTCGGGCCGGCTTTCAATGATTCGGCTGATCGTGCCTTGGCCAATGATGGCGTAAGCCCTGGGCCCCAAACCGGTGCCCAAAAACACGTCTTGCACATCACGCCGGCGCACCGGCTGATTATTGATGTAGTAGCTGCTGCCGCCGTCGCGGGTTAGCACGCGCTTGACCGAAATTTCAGCGTACTGGCTCCACTGCCCACCGGCGCGGTGGTCGGCGTTGTCAAACACCAGCTCAACGCTGGCGCGGCTGGACGGCTTGCGCTGCGTGGTGCCGTTAAAAATCACATCTTGCATGGACTCGCCGCGCAACTCGGAGGCCCGCGACTCGCCCAATACCCAACGCACCGCGTCCATGATGTTGGACTTGCCGCAGCCGTTGGGGCCGACCACCCCCACCATTTGCCCCGGCAGCTCGAAGTGCGTAGGGTCGGCAAAGGATTTGAAACCAGCGAGTTTGATGGATTGAAGACGCAAGATATAACCAGGGGCAAGCCCAATTTGAGGGGAACTTATTGACCCGACATGATACCCCGCGTGGCCCCGGCCTTAGGCCGCACCGGGACCCGCCCTGCCCCTGGGGGTGGGCACCGCTGGCAGCGCTTGACCGGGCTCAAACACCACCACGCTGTCGGCAAACTGCTCGGCATACGGCACGTCATGGGTAACCACCAGCACTGGTACACCGGCTTCGGCACGCCAGCGCGCAAAGGTTTCGTACAAGCGCTGACGAGTGCCCCAGTCCACGGCTGAAAAGGGTTCATCCAGCAGCAGCACCGAGGGGCGTCGCGCGCACGCTCGCGCCAGCGCCACCCGCTGCTGCTCGCCACCGGAGAGTTGATGCGGCAGTTGCTGGGCTTTGCCTTCAAGCCCCACCCGCTGCAGCCAGTCCCGGGCCTGGGCGCGACGCTCAGCGCGCGGCAGATCAAGCAGGCCCGCCTCAATGTTGTCCCGCGCGCACAGGTGCGGAAAAAGGCCAAACTGTTGCGGCATATAGCCCACGCGCCGCGCCTGCGGGGCCAACCACTGGCCGCGCGCGCTGTCCAGCCACACCTGTTGACCCAGGTGGATCTCGCCCTGTGCGTGAGGCAACACCCCGGCCACCGCGCGCAGCACGCTCGACTTGCCCACACCCGAGGGGCCCACCAAAGCCACCATGTGACCGGGTGCCACCGCCACATCGGCCTTGAGTTCAATTGGCTGGTGCAAGCGCAACGCCACGTGCAAGGTCGGGCCGCGCGACGGGGGACCGGTCTCAGTCATGCCCACGCCCCACCGCCAAGCGCCGCCCCCAACCGCTTACCGCGCCCAATACCAGCACCGAAAACACGAGCAGCAGCGCCGCCATTTGGCCCGCAGCCTCAAAGTTAAACGCCTGAACCTCATCGTAAATGGCCACGGCCAGGGTTTTGGTCTCGCCCGGAATGTTGCCTCCCACCATCAGCACCACCCCAAATTCACCCAGCGTGTGGGCAAAGGTTAAAACCACCGCGGTTAACACACCGGGCCACACCAGTGGCAATTCAACCCGCCAAAACGCCTGCCAGGTGGACATACCGCAGCAGGCGGCCGCATCACGCCAATCTTGGTGCAGTTTTTCAAACACGCGCTGCATGGGCTGCACCGCAAACGGCACATTGACCAGCACCGATGCCACCCACAACCCCGCAAAACTGAACACCAGGGGCTGCCCAAACCAACTGGTGAACCACTGCCCAAGCCAACTTTGCTGCCCGAACACCACCAGTAAATAGTAGCCAATGACGGTTGGCGGCAGCACCAGCGGCGTGGCCAGCAACGCCTCCACCCAAGGTTTGGCGGCAAACCGGTGAAACGCCAGCCAGCGCGCCACCACCAACGCCAGCGGCACCAACACCAGCACCGTGCCCAGGGCCAACGCCACCGACAAACGCAAGGCGTCCCAGTTCATCGTGCCTGGGCAACCGCCCCAAAGCCGTGCGCCTGCCAAGCCTGCTGCACGTCGGGGCGTTGCAAATAAGCATACAAGTCGCTCGCCACGGCGGGCGCACGACGCAGACGCACCATGCGCTGGCGCAACGGCTGGTGCAGGTGCTCAGGCAGCGTCACGTGCCGCACCTTACCTTGCAGGGTGGGCGCCATGGCCAACGATAACGCCACCACGCCGCCGTCGGTTTGATCACTCAGCGCAAACTGCATGGCCTGGGCCACGTTTTCCCCGAACACCAAATGCTTTTGCAACGGCTGCCACAGCCCCAACGACTGCAGCGCCTCTTGGGCACGCATGCCATACGGGGCAATGCGCGGATTGGCCACCGCAAACCGGCGCAGCTGGCCTTGCTTCAGGCGCAGGCTTAGCCCCGCGCCCCGCGCGTCCAGCGGCCATTCGGTTTGCGCTGCGGCCACCAAGGCCAAACGGCCATGGGCATACAAAACGCCTTCATCTTGGGTTAAGCCCGCCTGAACCAGCCGCTGAACAAACGCTTCATCGGCCGACAAAAACATATCAAACGGCGCACCATGCAATATCTGCATCGCCAGCTGCCCCGACGCGGCATACGTCACCGCCACCTGCACACCGGCGTGTTGCGCATAACGCTGCACCACCTCGGGCAAAACAAACTGCAGGTCCGACGCCGCCGCCACGCGCACCACCCGGGTTTGGCTCGCGCCGGCGAGCACCGGCGCCAGCGCGGCAGCGGCAAGCAAGCGACGGCGACCAAGCAATGAACTCATGCCCGCATGGTAGCCCAGCGTTTAGGCGCGCTAAGCGGCGCTAACCGCCTTGCGCGCGCTGATACTGGGCATTGACTTGGTCGTGCCTGGCTCGCACCGCCGGCGACCAACGGCTTTTGATGTACGACAACACCGCCACAACGTCGTCTTGGCTTAGGGTGTCACCGTAGGCGGGCATGTCGTTGGGGTAGGTTTGGCCCAGGACCTTTTCTAAACCATGCGTGGTGACCGCCACCAAATAGCCATCCGGGTGATGCCAGGTGTGGCCGGTTTCGTCGTGTGGTGGCGCAGGTAGCTTGCCGTTGGGTAAGCGCACGCGCCAATTGGCCTCACCCTCAAGGTTGACCCCGTGGCACCGCGCGCAGTTGTTGGCGTACACCACCTCACCGCGCAGCACCACCGCGTTGTCGTAAGGGCGCAGGGTGGCGGTCGCTGCGCCCGAGGGGCTGGGCGAGGCCAGCCACCAAGCCACCACCAGCAGCGGCACCAAAACGGCTGTCCACATCAGCCAACGCCCCGCCCTTGGGGTTACCGTGTTGTTCATGTTGTCGTCTTCCCTGTGTTAGCGCAGGGCGACGAACGCGCCGCCCTTAGTTTTTAAACGCGTCGTGGCAGGCCTTACACGATTGGCCAAGTGCCCCGAACCGCACCTTAAGAGTGTCGGCGCTGGCATTTTGTTCCACCGCATCGGCCAAAGCCTGCGCCGCCTGACGATTGGCTTCGGCCTTTTGCTTGAATCCGTCAAAGTCCAGCCAGATGTCGTCCCGCGCATCGGACGGCGATGGGTTGGAGTCGGGCGGGAAAGCCGCCGGTATTTGCTTGGCCCAGGCCGCAATGCGTAACGCGGCTTCGCGCACCGCTTGCGTGTCACCCGAGGCCAAGGAACGCTTGATCAGTCCTGCATCTTTTTTGTTTTGCTTGAACGCTTGTTGCCGCTTTTCCACCAGCGCGCCCACGTCGCTTGCCGCCGCCGTTGCCGCCGCACATGCCATGGCAATGACCAAGCCCGCCATCGATATCGATTGAGTCCACTTCATTTAGCTCACCTCCGTCCAGTCTCCGTTGCTGCCGATCAGGGCGCCACGCACCGTTTGCCCGGCAAACCACTGTTGCACCGCCGCCATGTAGCCACGCACTTGCGCCAACGACGCCTGATGTTGCGCTGGGTGGGCGGCCGATTTGTAATCGAGCACCCACCAGCATTGCGTCTGACCATCCCAGATCAGCCGGTCGATGCGCCCCCAGCCGCTGGAAGTGTACACGTCCACCTCATTGGCCTCTTGTTGCACGCGGGCTTTGTCCCACACCCAGGCCGCAGGGCCGTGTTGCATGGCCTGCACCCAACCCTGCACCTGCTGCATCTGCGTCGGTGTCAGGCCAAAACGACGCGCCAACGCCTGTGGCGCCACCGGCTCGGTTGGCGCCAACGCGCTAAGCCCTTCCAACCAGCGGTGCATGGCTTGGCCCATGCGCTGGGCGTCTTGAAACGCGTCCGTGTCGATCCCGGCCTCGCTTGACGCCACCGGGGCGTTGGCCAAGGCCGCCATGGTCGGCCATTGGTGCGCCCCGTCCAGGCGATGCGCAACCACGTCCGTTTGTTCGGCTTGGTCTTGGTCCAGCCCGGTGCCCACCGGCGCCGGCTCGGTCAAGCCTTCGAGTTGACGGTACCAACTGTTTTGCGCCTTGGGCACCTCGTGTCCGCTAAGCACCACATGGCGCTGGGCGCGCGTCACCGCCACATAAAGCAAATTCAGGTCTTCCGCAGCGGCAGCGGCGGCCTGTTGACTGGCCAAATCAAGCGCGCACAACGGTGGTTTGTTACTCTGCCGCACAAACACCATGCGCTGTGGGGCCGGTGCCTCAAGTGGCCAATCCAGCCACACCTCGTCTTGGCCGGCACGCGGTGGGCTGGGGTTGGTGTCGAGCAGCACCACCACCGCAGACTCCAAGCCCTTGGC
>RFXW01000007.1 GCA_009921245.1 Candidatus Fonsibacter lacus
CACACCGAAGCCGGCTGCACGCTGCAAACCAGCCTCAGCGGGCGCTTGCAACCTTTAACGCGGCGCAGCTGGTGGCGCATGGCGTTGGGCTACCCGTTGCACAGCGCCACGGTGGTGGCACGGATTCACTGGCAAGCGCTGCGCCTGTGGCTCAAACGCGTGCCCTTTTGGGGCAAGCAGCCGCCACCGCCGGCCTTGCACCAAGAATCATGACCCACACCAGCGCCCCTCCCCAAGCCCCGGCAGCGGCCCGTGCCGTGATGGCCATGCTGCAGCGCATGCCACATGGCCAGCTGGACTTGCACCTGCCAGGCGCCGCACAGCCCCTCACCTTTGGCAGCGCCACCGACGGCACCGAGCGCGCCTGCCTGCAGGTGCACGACAACCGCGTCTTTGGCCAGGCGCTGCGCCGCGGCGACATTGGTTTTGCCGAAAGCTACATTGCTGGTCAATGGGACAGTCCCCAATTGGCTGACTTGATCACCTTGCTGGCGCGTAACCACCAGGCGCTTGAGCAAGCCATTTACGGCAGCCGCTTGGGCGGGTGGCTGTATCGGTTACGCCATGCGCTGCGCCGCAACACACGCCACAACAGCCGCAAAAACATTCATGCCCACTACGACTTGGGCAACGATTTTTATCGGTTGTGGCTGGACGAAACCATGACCTATTCCTCGGCCTGGTTTGTGCAAGCGGGGGACACACTGGCACAAGCCCAGCGGCACAAGATTCGACGTGCTTTGCATGCCGCGCAGGTCAAACCTGGCGCCCGGGTGCTTGAGATCGGCTGCGGCTGGGGCGCCTTGGCCGAGCAAGCGGCCACCGAGCAGCAGGCGCACGTCACGGGCATCACACTCAGCACCGAGCAACTGGCCTACGCCCAACAACGACTGGCAAATGCCGGGGTGGATCACGCCTGCGAGCTGCGTTTGCAAGACTACCGCGAAACCGCCTCACGTCAAGCCGCGGGCAGTTTTGACGCGGTGCTGTCGATCGAGATGATCGAGGCCGTGGGTCAAGCCTACTGGCCTACGTACTTTGGCGCGATTGCGCACTTGCTCAAGCCTGGCGGCCTTGCCTGCATACAGGTGATTGTGATTGACGACGCGTTGTTTGATCGTTACCTAAAAGAAACCGATTTCATTCAGCAATATATTTTTCCGGGTGGCTGTTTGCTCAGCCGCGCGGAGGTGCAACGCCAAGCCGACCGCGCTGGCTTGGTGGTGCAAGACACGTTTGCCTTCGGCGCTGACTACGCGCGCACGCTGGCGCTGTGGGCGCAGCGCGTCACGGCCCAGGAGCAGGCCATACGTGCGTTGGGGTTTGACACCCGCTTTCTACGCACCTGGCTGTTTTACTTGGCCTACTGCGAGGCAGGGTTTCGTGCCGGCACCACCGATGTTTTACAAGTCACCCTTGGCAAGCCCTAGCCCCGCGCTGTGGCGTGCCGGCGTGCTGGCCGCACCACTGGCGCTGGCGGGCTTGCCGCTGTACGTGCTGCTGCCCGAGCACTATGCGCGCGAATATGGCGTGCCTTTGGCCAGTTTGGGGCTGCTGCTGCTGGCTTTGCGGGCCTTGGACGCGGTCACCGATCCATGGATTGGGCGCTGGCTGGACCAACGCTTTGGCCGTGGTGGCAACAGCGTGTGGCGCGTGGGCGGCTTGACCGCCTTGGTGTTGTGGTTGGGCTTTGCGGCGGCGTTTGCCGCCCCGCGGCAGTGGGAGGCAGGCGGGCTGCTGGCATGGGCAGCGGTCAGTGTGTTCGTGGCCACCGCCGCCTACAGTGTGCTGACCGTGGCACTGCAAGCGTGGGGCGCACGGTTGGGCGGCGACGCACGCTTTCAGGCACGCGTGGTGGGTTGGCGCGAAGGCTTTGGTCTGGTGGGCGTGATGGTGGCCGTTAGCCTGCCACCCTTGGCCGGGCTGCCTGCCACCATCGGCGCGCTCGGCGTCGGCTTGGTGGTGGCGTGGTGGTTGTGGCGCCAAGCGCCCAGCCCAACCCCCGGCGCGGCAACGCCCGCCACACGCTCTTCCCCCGCCCCGGTGCAGTGGCACAGTCCGGCATGGCGTGCGTTGCTTGCCACGCATGCGCTTAGCGCCTTGGCCGCGGCACTGCCCGCGACCTTGGTGCTGTTCTTTGTGCGTGACCATGTGCAAGCCAGCCCTGCGCAAGAAGCCGGGCTGCTGGCGTTGTACTTTGCCAGTGCCGCACTGGGCGTGCCACTGTGGGCGCGGCTGCTGCCGCGGCTTGGCTTGGCCCACGGCTGGACGCTTGGCATGCTGTTGGCGGTGCTGTCGTTTGCGTCGGCGGCGTGGCTTCCAACCGGCGCCTGGATGGGCTTTGCCTTGATCTGCGTGGGCAGTGGCTTGGCCTTGGCCGCCAACATGGTGGCACCCCCGGCGCTGCTGGCCTTGTGGCTGGCCCGGCAAGACACCCCAAGTGCCAACCACGCCGCGTACTTTGGCTGGTGGGGTTTGGTGAACAAACTCGCACTGGCCATGGCCGCCGGCGTGAGCCTGCCCTTGCTGGGCATGCTGGGCTATCAGCCCGGCGCCAGCGACACCCGCGCCTTGGCTTGGGTATACGGCGCCCTGCCGTGCGTGATTAAACTCGCCGCCGCCCTGTATTGGTGGCGCATTGGAACAAGGAGAATCGCATGACCCGTTACGTCTATCCCACCTGGCTCGCCCGCGCCTTGGCGCTGGTATTGGGGGTGCTGCTGCTGGGTTGCTCGTCACCGCGCATCGAAGACTACCGCAACGACCAACCCCGGTTGGATATGCGCGCGTACTTCAATGGCACGCTCGATGCCTACGGCATGTTTCAAGACCGCAGCGGTCGAGTGGTGCGGCGCTTCCATGTGCTCATGGAGGGCACATGGGAAGGCAACCAAGGGGTGCTTGACGAGCGCTTTACCTACGCCGACGGCAGCACCGAACGCCGGGTATGGCGCTTGCAGCTGCTCGACGATGGCCGCCTCACCGGCCGCGCCGACGATGTGGTGGGGCAAGCCAGTGGCCAGGTCATGGGCAACGCCATGCAGTGGGCTTACACGTTGCGCTTGCCGGTGGATGGCACGGTGTATGAAGTGCAGTTTGACGACTGGATGTTTTTGCTCGACGACCGCGTGATGCTTAACCGCGCGGTCATGAGCAAGTGGGGCTTTCGCTTGGGCGAAGTCACGCTGAGTTTTGTCAAGCGCACGCCTTAAAGCGCGTTGCCATGTGGCCCTTACCCCCCATGAACCCACCGCTGACCGACTGGCAGGGCAAAAACGTTTGGCTCATTGGGGCCTCCTCAGGTATTGGCCAAGCCTGTGCCACCGCCTTGGCAGAGGCTGGGGCGCGGGTGGTGGTATCGGCGCGCAGCCGTGAGCCGCTGCAGCTTTGGTGCCAAAACCACCCCGGCAGTTTGGCCGTGGCGTTTGATGTCACCAATATCCAAGCCACCCAAGCCGCGGTGCAACAGGTGCTGGCGCACACGCCCACCCTGGACATGGTGGTGTACTGCAGCGGGCATTACCAGGCACAGCGCGCCACCGCGCTTGACCCAAACGAGATCCAACGCCACATGGACATCAACTACCTGGGCGCCGCACGCGTGCTGCACGGTGTGCTGCCCCACATGCTCAAACAAGCGCACGGCCACATCAGCCTTATCAGCAGCGTGGCGGCGTGGCGCGGGCTGCCGCGTGCGCTGGCCTACGGGCCAAGCAAAGCCGCGCTAAGCCACATGGGCGAGGTGTTGTACCAAGACCTACGGCCCTTGGGTTTGGGCGTAAGCGTGGTGCATCCGGGTTTTGTGCAAACGCCGCTGACCGCCAACAACGCCTTTCATATGCCGGGCCTGATGCAACCTGAACAAGCCGCGCGCCGCATGCTGCAAGGTTGGGCACAGGGGCGGTTTTGTATTCACTTCCCCAAGCGCTTGAGCTGGGTGCTGCTGCTGCTGCGCCTGCTGCCGGTACGCTTGGCCTTGGCGCTGATTCGCCGCACCACCGGAGGCTAAGCCATGCCTGCACCCCACGCCAGCGAACGCCTGCAGTCGATTGTGGATTGGTTTGAAACCCTAAGCCCAAGCAGCTTGGCGCAGCTGCCCACTTATTACAGCGACGACGCCTACTTTAAAGACCCCTTCAACGAGGTGCGCGGCACAGCCGCCATCACACGGGTGTTTGAGCATATGTTTGCCACGCTCGACGAGCCACGCTTTGTGGTGAGCGAATGCGTGGAACAAGCGCACGGCGTGATGTTGCTGTGGACATTTCACTTTCGCGCGCGCGGGCGCAGCCAAGCGTGGCGCATTCACGGCGCGTCTCACCTTAAACTCAACGCCAACGCCCAGGTGTGCTGGCACCGCGACTACTGGGACGCCGCCGAAGAGCTCTACGCCAAGTTGCCGCTGCTGGGCGCGGTGATTCGCGGTATCGGACGACGCCTGCAAGCCTCCTGAGCGGATACCGGCAAGCTGGCTTGCCCTAGCGCATGGGCACGCACGGCGCGAATTCAAGCGTACCGCGCCACCCCCAAGCCTACAATGGACGTCTTCGGTTTTTCCGCTTGCCATGCCATGACCACCGCCCACACGCCCCGCGCCATCACCGCCTTGTCGCCCCTGGATGGACGCTACGCAGACAAACTGGGCGAGTTGCGCGCCATCATGAGCGAACACGGCTACATGCGCGCCCGGGTACAAGTGGAAATCACGTGGCTGCTGGCGCTGACCGACGCCGGCTTGGCCGAGTGCCCCGCTTTGCCGCGGGAGGCGCGCGCCTACTTGCTGGAACTGATACATCATTTTTCAGAAGCCGACACCTTGGCCATCAAAGCCATTGAAGCGCGCACCAACCACGATGTCAAAGCGGTGGAATACTGGCTGCGCGAGCGGCTGCAAACCTCCACCCTCGACGCCAACAGCGGCGGTGCACTTGCGGCGGTGGCCGAATTTGTGCATTTCGCCTGCACCAGCGAAGACATCAACAACACCAGCCATGCGCTGCAACTGCAGGCCGCGCAACACCAGGTGCTGCTGCCGCTGCTGCAGCAGGTGCTGCAGCACCTGCGTGCCCTGGCCACACGCCATGCCAGCGTGCCCATGCTGTCGCGCACCCATGGCCAAACCGCCACGCCCACCACCGTAGGCAAAGAGTTTGCAAACTTTGTGGCGCGGCTGGATGCGGCGCTGGTCCCCATCACCCAGTGGCAACCCCGCGCCAAAATGAACGGTGCGGTGGGCAACTACAACGCCCACTGTTGTGCCTATCCCGAGGTTGATTGGCCAGCGTTTGCGCAGGGCGTGGTCACGCGCGCGGCACCCAGCGCCCAGCACGCACCCGAGGCGCCGTTTGGGCTGGGACTGGCGTTTCAGCCGTACAGCACCCAAATCGAACCGCACGACAGCATGGCACAGTGGTTTGACGCGCTGGCGCGTAGCCACACCATACTCATCGATTTGGCGCGCGACGTATGGGGCTACATCAGCCTGGGGTACTTTAAGCAAGGGCTAAAAGACGGCGAAATTGGTTCGTCCACCATGCCGCATAAAGTCAACCCCATCGACTTTGAAAACGCCGAAGGCAACCTCGGTTTGGCCAATGCCTTGCTTGGCCACCTCAGCAGCAAACTGCCGGTCTCGCGCTGGCAACGCGACCTCTCCGACAGCACCGTGCTGCGCAACATGGGGGTGGCGTTGGGCCACGGCGTATTGGCTTATCAATCGCTGCTAACCGGGTTGCGCAAACTCGAGCTCAACCCCACGGCCCTGGCGGCCGACCTCAACGACGCCTGGGAGGTGCTGGCCGAGCCCATTCAAACGGTGATGCGTCGCTACGCCGTACCGGGCGCTTACGAGCAACTCAAAGCCGCCACCCGCGGCAAACACGTGGGGCGTGACGACTTGCACGCCCTCATCAAACAGCTGCCCATTCCGGCGGCCGAGCAGCAGCGCTTGCTTGCGCTAACACCTGCCGACTACATTGGCTTGGCGGCTGAGTTGGCGCGCCGCGTGTAGCCTGCGCTAGCCGTCAAGCCCACCGGCGGCACGGGTTTCGACCGCGCGCTCAGCGTAACGACCAAAACGCCAGGCGCTGCCCTCGCGCGTGATGCGCAGCCACACCGCGCGCTTGCTTGCCGGCGACATCGACGGCCAATGCTGCACCTCATCAAAGGCTCGGCCGCAGCCCTTACAAACCGCGTCGCCTTGACTGGTTGAGCAAATGGCAATGCACGGTGTGTCGGGTGTGGTGTCGTACCACGCCAGCCAAGCCTCACGCGCCGCGTCTGGCATGCTGTCCTCATCGGCCTCGCTTTCGCCGTAAAACACCAGCAACGCGTAGACCTCGGCCAAGGCGCGCAGCGGCGCCGTCAGCGCCACACCATCGGGCGATGGGCTGAGTCGGCGCCAGTGGTTGATCGCCGCCTCGATATCGGTGATGTGTATGCCTGCCATGGTGGCTATTCTGCCTGTTGCTCGGCCCAGGCTTGCGCCATCGCCGCGCGCCGCGCCAGCACCACGTCGGCCGCGTGCGGCTCGCGCCCAGCTGCTTGCGGCAGCAGACGCAGGGCGGCGTCCATGCGCTCCAGGGCAGCCCGACCTTGGCCGCGTGCCCACTGCACCTCGCCCTCGGCGCGCAACGCCGCCAGGGGCTGATCAAGCGCTCGCTGCGCGCGCGCCATCGCCGCCCACGCCAACGAGTCGTTGGGATGCAACGACAGCCACGGCCGCAGTGTGGCAGCCAACTCGCGCGCCATGCCAACACGCACCGCCGCCTCGGTGGCGTCCAACCACAGCGCCCGACGCGAGCCTGCCAGGGCACGCCGAACCAAAGGCATGATCTGTTCAGCGGGCGCTTGCGGCGTTTGCCCCCAAAGCCGCAGCCGCAGCCCCAACACCGCATCGGCTTGCGCCGAGGCGCTGGGTACCACCGCCGCCAACGCATCCAACACGCGCCAAGCTTGATCCGACTGCTGCCCCTTGGCCGCCGCCAAGGCCGCGCGCCAGGCTTGCCATTGGGCGGTGGCTGAGGCGTCGCTGGTCAAGGCCACCGACTGGCGCTGCCACGCAAGCCATTGTTCTGGGCTGTCACTGATGGCAACCTGCGCCCGCGCGCGCATCCAGTCATGCCAAGCGGCATTGGGTCGCGCCACACCGTTCTCACCCACACGCACCGGTGGCAGCCCCACCAACCGAGACGACGCCTCGGCCACACGTTCGGTACCCAACGGGTGGCTGCGCAAATAGGCAAACGCGCCGTCGTCGTTGAGTTGGTTGGCCTCGCGCAACAGCGCCAGCATTTGCCCCAGCGCCTCGGGTCGGTACCCAGCCACAGCCAGCACCTGTTGCCCCACCCGATCCGCCTCGCGCTCCATGTCACGACTGAAGTTCAGCCCGCGTTGCGCCGCCAACGCCGGCGCCCCGGCCATGGCTGCTTGCGCCAGGCTGGGGTCAGAGCCCGCCGCGGCCACCCCCAACAACAGCGCGGCCATCCACAGCGGCGTGTCGCGCGCCTGTTGCGCCAGCATCCGAGAAATATGGCGCTGCGTAACGTGTGTTAACTCGTGCGCCAACACCGAGGCCAACGCGTCCACGCTGGGCGCGCGCGCCACCAGCCCAACGTGCACCCCCACCACCGCCCCCGGCATGGCGAAGGCATTCAGCGAGGCGTCGTTAATCGGCAGCACCTGCCAGCGGTAACGCGGCACCAATTCGGGCGCCACCAGCCCCAGGTCTTGGGCGGCCACCCACAGCGGCGCCCAGGCCTGCGCCAAATAATCGGCCAACCACGCGTCGGGCAAGACCGCGTCGCGGCGCCACAACTGCGCGACGAGGCGCTGGCCCAAGCGCGCCTCCTGCGCCAAAGTTAAGGCCCCGCCATCGCCCAAGGCCGGCAAACCCGTCTGCCCGCACGCCAACGACGGCAGCAGCACAGCGATCATGGCCCAGCGCCGCCAGCCCAGCGTATGATGCTTTGGTTGTGAATTTTTTTGGCGGCGTGGCCACCTCATGTCAGACTCTCCCCTTACCCACTTTGACGCTCAAGGCCAAGCCCACATGGTAGACGTTGGCAGCAAAGCCCACACCGCGCGTGTGGCCCGGGCCACTGGGCGGATTGTGATGCACCCCGACACCTTGGCGCTGATCACGCAGGGCCATGCAAAAAAAGGCGACGTCCTTGGGGTGGCACGAATTGCCGGCATTCAAGGCGCCAAACGCACCAGCGAGCTCATTCCACTGTGCCACCCACTGGCACTCACCCGCGTCACGGTGGATTTTTTCATCGACACCTCGCCTGCTGCGGTGCGCTGCGAAGCCCGCGCTGAAACCACCGGCCCGACCGGTGTCGAGATGGAAGCGCTCACCGCCGTGCAAGTGGCCTTGCTCACCGTTTACGACATGTGCAAAGCGGCAGACCGCGGCATGGTCATCACCGATGTGCGGCTGCTCGAGAAACAAGGCGGCAAGAGCGGCCATTGGCAGGCCAGCGACACCGAAGCCTGCCACCCGTCATCGTCATCAACCCCATAGGCTTTACTCTCATGACCCAGCACAAAATTTGGATGCAAGGCGCCACCGATCGCAACGCCCACATGCCCTACATTCGTGAACTCGAAGCGCACGTCAAACGCATCTTGGACCCGCAATTTGATTTCAGCTTCAACACCACCACCCCACCGGCCACCACCACGCACGCCGTTACCGAGTTTCGAATGGCGCGCAACTTCATGAAAAACGCGGTACACGCCCAAGCACAGGGTTATGCGGCGGTGGCGATTTCACACTTTCAAGACGCTGGCTTGGCAGAGGCCAAATCGCTGGTGGATATTCCGGTGCTGGGCTTGGGCGAAACCACCATGTTGCACGCCTGCACTTTGGGGCGCAAGTTTGGGCTGGTCACCATCAACCCGGTGTTCATTCCGTGGCACGAAGACCAAGTGATTCGCTACGGTCTTACCTCGCGTTGCGTGGGCGTGCGCGCGGTGCCGTGCACCGTGGCGGAGTTCATGGACGCATTTGCCACCGACACCGGCTACGCCGCACTGGCAGCCAAGTTTCAAAAAGAGGTCGATGTTTTGCTGGGTGCGGGCGCGGACGTGATCGTGCCCGCCGGCGGTCTGCCCATGATGATGTTTGGCGGACGGCAAACGCACCGCAAGGTGCAAATTCAAACCGATGGTGCACCCATCATCAATGGCATCACGGTGCTACTGAAAGCCGCCGAGGCAGCGGTTCGCATGAAGGCGCTGGACGACGTGGCGGTGAGCCGCCGCAGCAACTACGTGCAACCGCCCGAGGTGGCGCTTAAAGAATTCATGGAACAGGGCTGATATCAGCGGCCTAACTGCCGGCAAGCGCCACGCCGGTGCTATCCCGTGTGCAGCCTGGCGCGCCGTTACTCTGTAACGCGGTTTGCCACCGCTGCATCAAACCACCCACCTCGGCGCGCAACGTCAGGCGCACCACACACTGCCCAGCCTTGGCGGTGCCGACAAGCTCAAAACCTGCCGCATTGGCAAGCAAGGTGGCGCGGCCGTGTGGCAAGGTGATGGCGTTGTCAACCGGTGACAAGCCCAGTGCCGCCCAACTGCCACAGCCGGCGGCGGTGTTTTCTTGCAAGCAACTGGCCAACGCGGTTTGCGCCGCGTTCATGGCCTGCAGGTTGGCGCTCCAACGCGCCCGCTGAAGATAGTTTTGGTAGCGTGGCAACGCCACCGCAGCCAGTGTGGCCACCATGGCCAACACCAGCAACAGCTCAATCAGGGTAAAGCCCTGGGGCTGGGGTGTCCTCATGCATGGTTCTCCTCCCTGTCATTTTTTTGTTTCATCCGCCGCTTCACCACCATGCCCAGCAACCACACCAGCGCCGCACCCAACGCGCCCGCCGTGTAGCGCCAAGTGATGTCCACCACCGGCAGTGTGCCGGCACCAGGCTGAGTCGGCACATAGGGCAGCACCGCCGGGTCGGTGACCACCATGGCACCGGCGATCCACCCCAGCAGCATACCGCCGGCGGTGATGATCATGGGGTATTTGTCCATGAGCTTAAGCACCAACTGGCTGCCCCACACAATGATGGGGATGCTCACCACCAAACCAAACACCACCAGTGGAATTTTGTGGTCACCACCGGCGCTCTCGGCCGCGCCCGCAATGGCAATCACGTTGTCTAGGCTCATCACCAAATCGGCCACGATGATGGTGCGTACCGCACCCCACAACCGATCGCTGGCGTTGATTTCGCCATGGCTGTCGTTGTGCGGCAGCAGCAACTTGACGCCAATCCACAGCAACAACGCCCCGCCGACCAGCTTGAGATAGGGCACCGACAGCAGCACCAGCGCAAACAAAATCAGCACCACCCGCAAGCCAATGGCGCCGGCGGTGCCCCACAAAATGCCCGCGGCGCGTTGCTTGGGCGGCAAGTTACGGCAGGCCAAGGCAATCACCACGGCGTTGTCACCGCCGAGCAAGATGTCGATCAGAATAATTTGCCCCACGGCCACCCAAAAGGGCGCGTGCAAAAAGAATTCAAGATCCACGAAGGTGGCCTAGACGTGGGGGTTTACAGCAGCGCTTTTAAAAGCTTGCCCATCTCCGATGGGTTGCGCGTAACCTTAAAGCCACACGACTCCATGATGGCCAGCTTGGCGTCGGCGGTATCTTCGCCACCAGAAATCAGGGCCCCGGCGTGCCCCATGCGTTTGCCCGCAGGTGCGGTTACGCCGGCAATAAAGCCAACCACCGGCTTTTTCATGTGCTCTTTGCACCAACGCGCCGCATCGGCTTCGTCGGGCCCACCGATTTCCCCGATCATGATCACGGCGTCGGTATCTGGGTCTTCGTTAAAGGCCTGCATCACGTCAATGTGCTTCAGCCCGTTGATCGGGTCGCCCCCAATGCCCACCGCGCTGGATTGACCCAAACCAATTTCGGTTAACTGCGCCACCGCCTCGTAGGTCAGTGTGCCCGAGCGCGACACCACGCCGATGCGCCCCTTTTTGTGAATGTGCCCTGGCATGATGCCGATTTTGATTTCTTCTGGCGTGATCAACCCCGGGCAATTGGGGCCAAGCAGCAGGGTTTTTTTACCACCGGCCGCTTCTTTGGCCTTCATTTGATTGCGCACCATCAGCATGTCGCGCACCGGAATGCCTTCGGTAATGCAAATCACCAAATCCAAATCGGCCTCAACCGCTTCCCAAATTGCCGCCGCGGCGCCCGCTGGCGGCACGTAAATCACCGACACCGTGGCGCCCGTGGCAGCCTTGGCCTCGGCCACGCTGGCGTGGATGGGAATATCAAAAATGGTCTCGCCCGCTTTTTTGGGATGCACGCCGGCCACAAAGCAGGCTTTGCCGTTGGCGTACGCTTGGCATTTTTCGGTATGAAACTGGCCTGTCTTGCCGGTGATGCCTTGGGTGATCACGCGGGTGTCTTTGTTAATCAATATCGACATGGTGTTCTTTCAGCTCGTATGGGGCAACGCAACTCAAGCCGCTTGGGTGGCGGCCATGACACGCTCGGCGGCCTCGGCCATGGTCGAGACGCCAATAATCGGCAGGCCAGAGTCGGCCAGCATCTGTTTGCCCAATTCTTCATTGGTGCCCTTCATGCGCACCACCAAAGGCACGCTGAGGTTAACCGCTTTGCACGCAGCAATCACGCCGTTGGCGATGGTGTCGCACTGCATGATGCCGCCAAAAATATTCACCAAAATCGCCTTGACGTCGGGGTTTTTAAGCATGATCTTAAAAGCCTCGGTCACCTTTTCGGGGGTGGCGCCACCGCCGACATCCAAAAAGTTTGCGGGCTCGCCGCCAAAGAGTTTGATGGTATCCATGGTGGCCATGGCCAAGCCCGCGCCATTGACCAAACAGCCGATGTTGCCGTCTAGGCTGATGTAGGCCAAGTCGAACTTAGAGGCTTCAATTTCGGCTGGGTCTTCCTCGTCCAGGTCACGCATGGCAACGATTTCGGCGTGTCGAAACAAGGCGTTGCTGTCGAAGTTGAACTTGGCATCCAAGGCCTTGATGGTGTTGCCGCCCTCAAGAATCAGCGGGTTGATTTCAGCCAAACTGGCGTCGGTTTCCATGTAGCAGGTGTAAAGCTTTTGAAACACCTCCATGGCTTGGTCGCGTGCCGGGGCGGGTACACCTATGCCATCGGCCAACTCGGCCGCCTGCGCGGCGCTTAACCCTTGCAGCGGGTCAATGAATACCTTAATAATTTTTTCGGGTGTTTTGGCCGCCACCTCTTCAATGTCCATGCCGCCCTCGCTGGACGCCATCATGGCCACCGTTTGCGAGGCCCGGTCGGTCAGGGCCGCCACGTAATATTCTTTTTGAATGTCTGCGCCTTCTTCAATCAGCAAGCGCCTGACCTTCTGGCCCTGCGGTCCGGTTTGGTGGGTGACCAACTGCATGCCTAAGATGTCGCCAGCGAGTTGTTTGACTTCATCCACCGAGCGCGCCAACTTCACGCCCCCACCCTTGCCCCGGCCGCCGGCATGAATTTGAGCTTTCACCACCCACACCGGGCCACCAAGTTTTTGCGCGGCTTCAACCGCCTCTTGCTGGTTAAACGCAGGCAAGCCCCGCGGCACAGGCACACCGTACTGGCGCAACAATTCTTTGCCTTGGTACTCGTGAATTTTCATGCTAACCCTCTGAAATGTAATGCAAAGGTTGCCAAATGGCGCCGCCACCGTGGCATCTGGACACTAGGGAAAACCTTCACTGTATCATGACTTTGTTTGCATTTTGCTGACGCCCAAGTGCCCACCGGGGGCGGCGCAAAGTGCCTCAGCCAGCTGGATCAACGGGGGGTCATATGCGCGTGTTTATTGACGGCCAAGCCGGCACCACTGGGCTGCACATTGAGCAACGGCTGGCGCGCTTGCCAGATTTTTCATTGCTCACCATTAACCCGGCACAACGCAAAGACCCACAAGCCAAGCTCGCCATGTTTGCGCAAGCCGACGTGGTGATACTGTGCCTGCACGACGACGACGCCCGCGCCAGCGTGGCCCAAATCGAGGCACTGCAAGGCCGGGGCGAAACGGCGCCACGCGTGATCGACGCCTCCACCGCTCACCGCACCGCGCCAGGCTGGGTGTACGGCTTTGCCGAACTCACCCCAGGCCAGGCGCAAGCCATTGCGCAAGCACGTTGGGTGAGCAACCCCGGTTGCTACGCCACCGGCGCGATTGCGCTGCTGCGTCCACTGATCGACGCCGGTTTATTACCCGCTGAAAGCGCCGTGTGTTTGCCATCGGTGAGCGGTTACACCGGTGGTGGGCGCGCCATGATTGAGGCCTATGAAAGCGGCCAAGCCGCGCCGCACGAAATGTACGCGTTGGCGCTTGAGCACAAACACGTCCCCGAAATCATGCACTGGAGTGGCCTAAAACATCGCCCACTGTTCACGCCGTCGGTGGGCAACTTTGCGCAAGGCATGCTGGTGCAGCTGCCGCTGCACTTGGATGCGCTGGCCCAAGGCACACGCGCCGCGCACGTTGAACAAGCGCTGCGCGCGCACTACGCCGGCAGCACCTGGGTGCAGGTGCACACCCAACCCGATGGACACAAACTGCAGGCCGACGCTTTGGCCGGTGACGACCACATGCGGCTATGGATCAACGAGGCGGACCGCCACGGCCATTGCCTGCTGGTGGCGCAACTGGACAATTTAGGAAAAGGCGCCAGCGGCGCAGCGGTACAAAACCTGCAGCTCATGGCCGGCGCCGACTGACTAAGCGGTAGGGTCGCGCGCAGCCGCACGCAGCACCGCTTGCACCACATCGGGTGCAAACCCACGCCCAATCAAAAAGCGCCAGTGTTTGGCGCGGGTTGCAGGGTCGGGGGCAACCTCACCAAAGCGCTTGCGCCACACGCGTTGCGCGCGCACGTGCTCGGTGTCGGCGGTGGCGTGCTGCAAGGCCTGCTGCGCCACCTCAGGCGACACCCCACGCCGCTGCAGCTCCATTCGCAAGCGCCCCACCCCCAAGCGCGCGGCGCGCGCGCGCACCAGAGCGTGAGCAGCGCGCGTGTCGTCTTGTAATCCATGCCCTTCGAGCTCACTCAGCACCTGCTCAATCAGTGCCTGGTCTGGGCAAAACCGCGCGAGTTTGGTGTGCAACTCGTGCCGCGTGTGTTCACGCGCGGCCAAGTAGCGCAATGCCCTGGCACGCAGCGTACCCGCGCTTGGCGGCGCCGCGGGCGCCGCCTCGGGATCAGCTTTGGCTCTCAAGCGCCGCCTCGTCGGTCAGCACACCGTCAACCCGCGCCGGGTGATCGGCCACGCCCACCGACTGGCGGATTTTGTTTTCAATCTCGCGCGCCAATTCGGGGTTTTCACGCAAAAATTCACGCGTGTTGTCACGCCCTTGCCCGATTTTTTCACCGTTGTAGGCATACCAAGCACCGGATTTGTCCACGATGTTGTAAGCCACGCCAAGATCAATGATCTCGCCCTCACGGCTGATGCCCTTGCCGTACATGATGTCGAACTCGGCGGTTTTAAACGGCGGTGCGACCTTGTTTTTCACCACTTTCACCCGGGTTTCATTGCCCAAAACCTCGTCCGCTTTTTTAATGGCGCCGATACGCCGAATGTCCAACCGCACTGAAGAGTAAAACTTGAGCGCGTTGCCGCCCGTGGTGGTTTCGGGTGAGCCAAACATGACGCCAATCTTCATACGAATTTGGTTAATGAATATCACCGTGCAGTTGGCTTTTTTAATGGTCGCGGTGAGCTTGCGCAGCGCCTGACTCATTAAGCGCGCCTGCAAACCCGGCAAGGAGTCGCCCATGTCACCCTCGAGCTCGGCCTTCGGCGTCAACGAACGCGCAAATCCCCCCTTGCTTTTGCATCTCGGCCACCACTTGCAGCGTCAGCGTGGTTTTGCCCGACGACTCAGGGCCATAAATTTCAATCACGCGGCCGCGCGGCAAACCCCCAACCCCGAGCGCGATATCCAAGCCCAGCGAGCCGGTGGAGACGGTTTGAATGTTCTCAATCGGCTCACCGGCGCCCAAGCGCATGATGGTGCCTTTGCCAAACTGCTTTTCGATTTGCGACAACGCGGCCTGTAAGGCCTTGGCTTTTTCGGTGTTCACGCCTTTAACGGGTGCGTCCATGAGAAATCCTCCGAGTTAGGGCCCCAACGGCCAGTCTGTGCATCCATACAGCATGGATGCTTGTCCAGAATTCTATCGAAGATACTTTTTAAATCTACAGTTTTTTAGTCATCTTGGTTTACCATATGCCACGTGGCCTACCTTACCCTGCCCCGCACCATCCACCCCGGCGTCGCCAATCAGGGGGTCGACCGCTGGCGGCTGACCCACTTGGGTCGCCTGATGGGCCACGCGCTGCGCCGCTTTGACGCGCGCGTTTTGCAGCTCATGGCGCATGACCCGCTGGTGCCGCTGGCGCTTTCGCACATAGCCGGACGTGCGCAGGTTGGGGCGGCCCACGTGCACATCACGCGTCATCTGCCGCTGGGCGGGGCGCGGCTGAGC
Source organism: Candidatus Fonsibacter lacus (assembly GCA_009921245.1). Lineage (GTDB taxonomy): Bacteria > Pseudomonadota > Gammaproteobacteria > Burkholderiales > Burkholderiaceae_C > RS62. The sequence continues at coordinate 15,520 of RFXW01000007.1, forward strand.
GAACTGGCCCAAGCCGCCGGCATGAGCAAACAAGCCATGGGCAAGCTGGTTGATCAGTGCTTGGCGTGGGGCTTGGTGCAGCACCTGCCCGACCCGCACGATGGCCGCGCCAAACGTTTGGTGTTCACCGAGGTTGGGCTGGACTGGCTGGGCGGTTTTGAGCGCGCGGTGGCACAAGCCGAGGCCGAGTTTCGCGAGCAAGTGGGTGAAGAGATGGCCACGGTGGTGGCGTTGGGGCTGGAAGCTTATGGCAGTGAGGCCACATAATTGATCCACGTTTTCAATGACCCTGCAAAGGCTTGGCTATGCGTATCTTGATTGCCGAAGACGACACGGTACTGGCCGATGGGCTGTTGCGCACGCTGCGTGCCAGCGGGGCCGTGGTCGATCATGTGGCCAGCGGCAGCGAGGCCGACGCCGCGCTGCTCACCGCCGAGTCGTTTGACCTGTTGATTCTTGACCTGGGCCTGCCCCGACTGCACGGTCTGGAGGTGCTCAAGCGCCTGCGCGCGCGCGGCTCCGCCTTGCCCGTGCTCATCCTGACCGCCGCTGATGGCGTGGAAGACCGCGTCAAAGGCCTGGACTTGGGGGCCGATGACTACATGGCCAAGCCGTTTTCGCTGGCCGAGCTCGAGGCGCGGGTACGGGCCTTGGCACGACGCGGTATGGGCAGCGCCAACGGCTTCATCCGCCACGGTCCACTGACCTACGACCAAAGTGGGCGCGTGGCCACCCTAGATGGCAAGATGGTTGAGCTCTCGGCGCGCGAATTGGGCTTGCTTGAGGTGCTGCTGCAACGCGTTGGCCGCTTGGTGAGCAAAGACCAGCTGGTTGAGCGTTTATGCGAGTGGGGCGAAGAAGTCAGCAACAACGCCATCGAGGTGTACATCCACCGCTTGCGCAAGAAGATCGAGCAAGGCCCGGTGCGTATTGCCACCGTTCGTGGGCTGGGCTATTGCCTTGAAAAAATCACCGACTAAGGCGGCGCCATCCAGCCCCGGCCGGGGTTTATTTCAGCGCGAGCAACGCAGCCTGTTTGGCGAAATCCTAGACTGGATGCTCACGCCGTTGCTGCTGCTGTGGCCGCTGTCGTTGGCGTTGACTTGGTGGGTGGCGCAAAACATTGCAAGCAAACCATTTGACCGTAACCTGGTTTTTCAGCTCGAAACCATGGCGCAACAGCTGCAACGCGCCACGCCGGGTGAGACCGAGCGCTGGTCGGAGCTGCTTGACGCGCAGTTGCGTGGCGACGAAGGCGATTTGATGTTTTACCAAATGATGCGTGCCGATGGCCGCATTGCCTTAGGCGACAACGACCTGCCGCTGCCCGGCGGCAACGCGCCACCGCAGGTGGGGCAAGCGCTGGTGCGTGACGGTGTGATGCGTGGCCAAACGGTGCGCGTGGCCTATATGTGGATGCAGCAACCCAACGCCACGCCCGGTGCGTTGGCGTTGCTGCAGGTGGCCGAAACCACCAACAAGCGCGCCACGCTGGCCACCGAAATCATCAAGGGCGTGATGGTGCCGCAATTTGTCATCCTGCCGCTGGCGGTGTTGCTGGTGTGGCTGGCGCTGGTGCGCGGCATTCGCCCGCTCAATCACCTGGAGGCGCGCATCCGCGCCCGACGCCCCGACGACCTAAGCCCGCTGGACGATCAGCAGGTGCCGCAAGAAGTCGCACCGCTGGTGTCCTCCATCAACGACTTGCTCACCAAGCTCAAAACCTCGCTGTCATCGCAACGCCGTTTTTTGGCTGACGCGGCGCATCAGCTCAAAACCCCTTTGGCCGGGCTACGCATGCAAGCCGATTTGGCGCAACGCCAAACCCACGCGCAGGATCTGCAAGGCGCACTGCAACACATTGCCCGCGCCAGCGTGCGCGCCACCCACACAGTCAACCAACTGCTGGCTTTGGCGCGCGCCGAAACCACCGGCCGCGTCCAAACCACCGAACCGGTGGATTTGGCGGCGCTGGTGATCGAAGCGGTTCAAGACGGCGTGTCGCGCGCGCTGAACAAACGCATCGACTTGGGCTATGAGGGGCCCGAGCGCCTGCCACCCGAGTGCTTGCGCGAGGGCAATCCGGTGCTGCTCATGGAATTGATACGCAACCTGCTCGACAACGCTTTGCAGTACGTTCCCGAGGGCGGACGCATCACCGCGCGCGTGCTGGGCGACCCTTTCAGCGGGGTGGTGGTGGTGCAAGTGGAAGACGACGGCCCGGGCATTGCGCCAGCCGAGCGCGAGTTGGTGCTGCAGCCTTTTTACCGCGCGTTGGGCACCAACGTTGAGGGCTCGGGGTTGGGGCTGGCCATCGTGCAGCAAGTGGCCACGCAGCACGGCGGCCAAGTCGAGATGAGCGACGCGCACCCGCGACGCGCACAACCAGGCCTGTTGGTTAGCGTGCGCTTTGGCGCGCCGCGCAACCAGGCAGCGGCGGCGGATTCAAGCCATTAAGTTCAGCTGCAAGCGCTCGCGTTGCACCACCTCAGCCACAGGCGGGAGCTCGGCAAAGCGTTGTGCCAAGGCCCAGGTTTTCGCATAGCCGGTGGGGTCGATACGCGCTATGCTGCCCCAGCGCAACAGCGTTAAGGCGTAAGCGTCCAGCGCGCCGGGCTTGGCCCCACCAAGCCAGCCACCCTCAGCCCGCTGCACCAGCGCCTCCAATTCGGCCAGGCGCTGCGCATACAGTTGCGTGTTGAATACGCGCACCGCCTCTTGCGCTTGCTTGTCGTCGGTGAATTTGTACGGCATGAACACATGGGTGAAGGTCGGGTGCACCGTGTTGTTCATCCACAGCAGCGTGCGTAACGCTTGGGTTCGTGCCGCGGCGGTGTGCGGCAACAACTCAGCGTTGGGGTGGCAAGCGTCGAGGTGCAACACAATCGCCACCAATTGGTCGAGCACCAAATCGCCGTCCACCAACACCGGCACTTGGCCGCGCGGATTAACCGCTAAAAATGCCTCGCCTTGCTGCTCGCCTTTGTGCAGTTTCACCATGATGGGCTCAAACGCCGCCCCGGCCAAGGCCAAGCAAGCGTGCGGCACAAACGAGCAGGCCCCAGGCCCAAAATACAGTTGTGTCATGACTTCATCCTCTCCTTTTGTGGTTCATTCTGGCACGCCGCAGGCAGACCGCTCACGAGCCATCATTTATGGTTTTTTTGCACTGCCACGCTTGCGCGCCGCTGCCTGCCGTGGCGGGCGCGGTGCAAATTCAAAAGCCACCTTTCCGGCTTGGGCGTCAAACACTAAAAAAGCCTTAAACGGCCGACGCGTGCGCATAGAGACAAACTTGTCCAGCAAATCGGTCTTGCCGTCTTGCAGCAGCTTGCGCATTTGCTCGGGCTCCACGGGTTGCTGCAAAATAATTTTGCCGCTCTTGAAATCGCAACTGGGCGTGGCCTGCTGCTCGGTGGTCACCGATTTGGCACAAACGTATTGGTTGCCGTGTTCGTGCACCGCTGCCCCGCATTTGGGGCAAGCGCCCAAGGTTTCAGCTTGAGAAAAATCCGCCGGCGCGTCACTGGTGCCGTCTTTGGGTTGGCCAAAGTCAAATTCAAGCTTCCATTGCTGCGCTTCTTCATCGTGCACCAAAGCCAACTCAGCGGCAAACGGCCAGCCCGCTTTGGAGCGAAAACCATCGAGCGGGCCGATACGGCGCGCCTGCAAAAAGGCGTCGGCCTCGTGCGCCTCAAACAAACGCGACCCCGGTGACTTGGTAAACGAAAAGCCGCACCCTTGCCCCTGCCCATCGGCCCCGACACAGGCGTAGCGCCGGTAGTTCTCGCGCACCACCCCGCCGCACTGCGGGCAGGGCTGGGTCAGCGTGGCGTAATCGCCCGGCACGGTGTCGCGGTCGTAAGACTTGGCTTTGGTGACCACCCGCTCGGTCATTTCGGTGATGTCGCGCATAAAGGCCTGCCGGCTAAGCTGGCCGCGCTCCATGAGCGAGAGCTTATGCTCCCAACCACCGGTCAGTTCTGGCCGCGTGAGCTCCTCCACATCCAGCCCGCGCAGCAAGGTCATGAGCTGAAACGCCTTGGCTGTTGGCAGCAGCTCGCGCCCCTCGCGCAACATGTATTTCTCGCTCAACAACCCTTCAATAATGGCCGCGCGCGTCGCTGGCGTGCCCAGTCCCTTGTCTTCCATGGCCTCACGCAGCTCATCGTCTTCCATGCGCTTGCCCACGCTCTCCATCGCCGACAGCAACGTGGCCTCGCTGTAGCGCGCCGGTGGTTTGGTGTGCAACGCCTTGGCCAGTACCTCGTCCACCTCGGCGCCCTCGCCTTTGACCAGCGCCACCAAGGCTTTGTCGTCGTCGCCTTCGTCTTGTACCTCTTGGCCGTAGATCGCCAACCACCCGGGTTTAACCAACACCTTGCCCTCAGATTTGAAGGCGTGCTCGCCCACGCGGCTGATACGGGTGGTGATCAAAAACTCCGCCGCAGGATAAAACACTGCCAAGAATCGCCGCACCACCAGCGTGTACAGCTTGTACTCCGCTTCCGATAAGCCACTGGGCGCTTGCAGCGTGGGGATGATGGCAAAGTGGTCGCTGATTTTTTTGTCGTCAAACACCCGTGGCAGTTTGCGAATGTAGTCGTCGGCCAAGGCTTTTTGCGCGTGTGGAGCCAAGTCTTTGAGTCCACTGTCCACCAACATCGCCACCGTTTGTTTGACGGTGGGTAGGTAGTCTTCGGGCAAGGCGCGCGAGTCGGTACGCGGGTAGGTGAGCGCCTTGTGCCGTTCATAAAGGCTTTGCGCCAGTTGCAAGGTGGTTTTGGCCGAGTACCCAAAGCGGGCGTTGGCCTCGCGCTGCAGCGACGTTAGATCGAACAGCGGCGGGCTGCTTTTGCTCGACGGCTTGGCTTGGTCGGTAACTTCGGCGCGCTGACCCTGCACCGCCTGCACCACGGCCAGCGCCTGGGCCTCGTTCCATAAGCGGTCTTCGCGCCGATCGCTGTCGTCGTTTTTCTTAAACGCCGGGTCAAACCATTTGCCAGCGTACGCACCCGCAGCCACACCAAAACTGGCATGCACCTCCCAATAGGCACGCGGCACAAATTTGCGTATGGTCTCCTCGCGCGAAACAACCAGGCTAAGCGTGGGCGTTTGCACCCTGCCCACGGTGGTGAGAAAAAACCCACCATCGCGCGAGTTAAAGGCCGTCATGGCGCGCGTGCCATTGATGCCCACCAGCCAATCGGCCTCCGAGCGACAGCGCGCGGCATCGGCCAAAGGCTGCATGCTTTGGTCACTGCGCAAGGCGGCAAAGCCATCGCGAATCGCCTGCGGCGTCATGGACTGCAGCCACAGCCGCTGCACCGGCTTGGCGGCACTTTTGCCGCTTTGGGCGAATTGCAAAATCAGGCGAAAAATCAACTCGCCTTCGCGCCCCGCGTCGCACGCATTGATGATTTGTCCCACGTCTTTACGCTTGATCAGTTTGACCACGGCGTTCAGCCGAGACTTGGATTTTTCAATCGGGCGCACGTCGAACGTGGGGGGCAGCACCGGCAGGTTGGCAAAGCTCCATTTGCCCCGTTTGACGTCCAGCCCTTCGGGTGCAGCAATTTCCACCAAATGCCCCACCGCCGATGTCACCACCCATTGATCGTTTTCAAAGTGGTTGTCGTGCTTTTCAAACTTGCTGGTTTGCGGCGTTAAGGCCCGCACAATATCTTGCGCCACCGAAGGCTTTTCAGCGATTACCAAGGTTTTCATGGCTGTGTCTACAATCCCTTCTCGCGTGCACTTGGGTGCACCCGTCTTCGCGCACGTTACCAAATTTTTTTGTTGCCATGGCCAAACTGGTTCTCACCCCACCCCGTCAACGCTTGCAAACGCGAGGCTCATCGGTGCACGGCAAGGGCGTTTTTGCGTTGGTGGACATCCCCAAAGGCGAGGTGCTGATTGAGTACAAGGGGGAGCGCATCAGCTGGAAAAAGGCGCTCAAGCGCCACCCCCACGACCCCCAGCAACCCAATCACACGTTTTACTTTACGCTAGAAGATGGTCGCGTCATCGACGCCGCCTACGGTGGCAACAAGGCGCGCTGGATCAATCACAGCTGAAGGCGCGCTGGATCAATCACAGCTGCCAACCCAACTGTGAAGCGTTTGAACAAGACGGCCGAGTTTACATACGCAGCGTGCGCGCGATTCGTGCCGGCCAAGAGCTCAATTACGACTACGAGCTCGACGTTGACGGCCGACAAACGGCGCAGCTCAAGCGTGACTACGCGTGCCATTGCGGCGCCAAAAGTTGTCGTGGCACCATGCTGGCGCGGCGTCGCTAACCCCCGGCCAACCCACGCAAAGGCTTGGGTGTGTTAGCCCAACCCCACAGCCTCGAAGCCTGGCAACAAGCCACCCACCAGGCCGCTCAAGCCTGCGTCGGTTGGTTGCCAATGCAAGCCGAGTTGTTGCCGCGCGTGGACTCAACCAACAGCGTTTTGCTTGAACGCGCCCGCACCGGGCACGCACCCGCCACCCTGCTTGTGGCTTACCACCAGCAGGCGGGGCGTGGACGCGGTCAACGGCTCTGGCACAGCGAACCGGGGCAGCACCTCACCTTCTCGCTGGGACTGCCGCTGCAACCGGTGTCATGGAGCGGGTTGTCGCTGGCCGTGGGCGTGGCGCTGGCCGAGCAGTTGCCACCGCAGGTGCAGGTGAAATGGCCGAACGACTTGTGGGTGAACGACGCCAAATTGGGTGGCGTGCTGATTGAGTCGGTGCAGCGCGGCGAACACGCCTATTGCGTGGTTGGCGTTGGCATCAATGGCGCCAGCGCGCCGCACCTACCGAATCAAGCCACCACCTGCTTGCAGGCACTGGCCCCGGAACACGCGCCGAGCACTTGGTTGCCGCGTTTGGTGCCCGCCGTGGTGCGCACCCTGCTACACTTTTTATCCGATGATTTCGCGCCTTGGGTGCCGCGGTTTGCGGCGCGCGACGCCTTAAGCGGTCGGCAGGTGTGGTTATCAGATGGCCGACAAGGCCGCGCCGAAGGGGTGAACAAGCAGGGGGCGTTGCAACTGCGCCTACCCCAAGGCTTAACAGAGATCGTGACTGAAGAAGTGAGCGTAAGACCGTGCTAAAAATCGTGGTGATCGCTTTGGTATTGGGCAACGCGGCGTTGCTGCTTTGGGGCAGTGGCGCCCTGCTGCGCTGGGGCATAGGCCCGCAGCCTCAGACTGAGGCCGTCATTATTGCGCCGCAGCGTATGCTGCCGGCCACGCCAAGCGAGGCCGGCAGCGACGTGCGCTAGCCGCCGATCACACGCGCCATTTCAAGGCACTTGTTGGAATAGCCCCACTCGTTGTCGTACCACGACACCACTTTGACAAACGTGCTGTCCAGAGCCAAGCCGGCGTCGGCATCGAACACGCTGGTGCAGCTCTCGCCACGAAAATCGCTGGCCACCACTTTGTCTTCGGTGTAGGCCAAAACGCCCTTCATCGCCCCCTCGCTCGCCGCCTTCATGGCTTTGCAGATGTCGGCGTAACTGGTGTCGCGCAGCAACTCCACCGTCAGGTCCACCACCGAGACGTCGGAGGTGGGCACCCGAAACGCCATGCCTGTGAGTTTTTTGTTGAGCTCAGGAATCACCACGCCAACCGCTTTGGCCGCGCCGGTGCTGCTCGGAATGATGTTCTCCAAAATGCCGCGCCCACCACGCCAATCTTTGTTGCTTGGGCTGTCCACGGTTTTTTGCGTGGCCGTGGCGGCGTGCACGGTGGTCATGAGCCCGCGCTTGATACCAAACGTGTCGTGCAAAACCTTGGCCACCGGCGCCAAACAATTGGTGGTGCAGCTGGCGTTGCTGACAATCGCCTGCCCGGCGTAGCTGGTGTGGTTTACACCGTAGACAAACATCGGCGTGTCGTCTTTGGACGGCGCCGACATGATCACTTTTTGCGCGCCTGCATCAAGGTGTTTTTGGGCGGTGTCTTTGGTTAAGAACAAACCGGTGGACTCAATCACCACCTGCGCACCCACGTCACCCCAGCGTAGGGCGCTGGGGTCTCGCTCGGCGCTCAAGCGAATACGCCGACCATTGACCACCAAGTGATCACCATCCACCGACACCTCGCCCGTAAAGCGGCCATGCACACTGTCGTAACGCAACATGTAGGCCAAATAATCGGGCTCGAGCAAATCGTTGATGCCCACAATCTCCACGTCTTGCGCAAAGTTTTGCACCGCCGCACGAAACACCATGCGTCCAATCCGGCCAAAGCCGTTGATCCCCACTCGTAACGCCATGCTTTTTCCTTTTTTACACGATAAGTTAATGGATTGATTGGCTCAAGCCAGCCAGGCTTGCCACAAGGGCTAGCGCGCCAAGGCCACTTGCACCGTATCGGCCACGTTTTCAGGCGTAAAACCAAAGTGTTGGAACAAATCGGCCGCCGGCGCCGATTCACCAAACACATCGATGCCCACCACCGCGGCGCAGCCGTATTTCCACCAGCCACTGGTGCTACCCATCTCAACCGCCACGCGCGGCACATGGGGCGGCAGCACCTGTTGTTGGTAGGCGATGTCTTGCCGATCAAAGGCTTGGGTGCACGGCATGGAGACCACCCGCACCCCAATGCCACGCTGCGCGAGCAGGTCTTGGGCACGCAGCGCCAACGACACCTCAGAGCCCGTGGCAATCAGCACCGCGCGCAGCTTGGACTGCCCCACCTCGGTCGGCTCAGCCAACACATAGCCGCCACGGGCAATCGCCTGGGGCTCGGCCTTGGGGGCATGCGGCAAGGACTGGCGCGACAACAACAACGCGCTTGGGCGGCGCGTGGCTTGCAACGCCTCGTGCCAGGCCACCAAGGTTTCGGCTACATCACACGGGCGCCAAACGTCAAGGCCAGGAATCAGGCGCAAACTGGCGGCATGCTCAATGCTTTGGTGGGTCGGGCCGTCTTCACCCAAACCAATGCTGTCGTGGGTGAAGACGTGCACCACGCGACGCTTCATAAGCGCGGCCATGCGCAACGCGTTGCGCGAGTAATCGCTGAACGTTAAAAACGTGCCGCCGTAGGGAATGAAGCCGCCGTGCAAAGCCACCCCGTTCATGATGGCGGCCATGCCAAATTCCCGCACCCCGTAATTCACATGCACCGGGGCTTGACTGCTGGGGTTCACCACACGACCGGCCAAATCCATGCGCAAGGGGGTCATGTCGGGCGTCAGCGTGAGGTTGGAGCCGGTGAGGTCGGCCGAGCCGCCAAGTAGTTCGGGCAGTTGCTTGGCCAACAAGCCCAACGCCATTTGCGACGCTTTGCGCGAGGCCACGCCCTCGGCCTTGCGCTCGGCATCGGCCAGCGCTTGCTTGATCGCTGCGGGCAACGCCTTGGGCAATTCAGCGTTCCAGCGGCGTTGCAGTTCTTTGGCCAAATCCGGGTAGGCCTTGGCGTAGGCTTGCCAACGTTGTTGCCATTCACCATGCATGGCCGCGCCACGCGCGCGACCGTCCCAGGCACGGGCAACCGCCTCGGGCACCTCAAACGGCTGGGCTTGCCAATCGAGGGCTTGCCGCGTCAGCGCAATTTCTTCGGCGCCCAACGGTTCGCCGTGCGCCTTGGCCGTGCCCACGCGATTCGGTGAGCCCTGACCAATGTTGGTTTGGCACACCACCAGCACCGGCTTTTCGCTGCGCTTGGCGTCGTTCAAGGCGCGGTCGATCGCCGCCATGTCGTGGCCGTTGATCGGGCCGATCACATGCCAGCCATAGGCCACAAAACGCGCGGCGGTGTCGTCCACAAACCAAGGGCGAACTTGACCGTCAATGGAGATGCCGTTGTCATCGTAGATGGCCACCAGCTTGTTTAACCGCCACGCCCCGGCCAGGGCGCAGGCTTCGTGGCTGATGCCTTCCATCAGGCAGCCATCGCCCAAAAACACCCAGGTGCGGTGATCCACCACCGCGTGCCCGGGGCGGTTGAATTGGGCAGCCAGCAGTTTTTCGGCCAGCGCCATGCCCACCGCGTTGGTGAGGCCCTGACCCAGCGGGCCGGTGGTGGTCTCGACACCCGGCGTGACATCAACCTCGGGGTGGCCCGGTGTCAGACTGTGGAGCTGGCGAAAGCGCTTGAGCTCGGCCATGGGCAAGCGATAGCCACTGAGGTGCAACAACGCGTACAACAGCATGGAGCCGTGTCCGTTGGAAAGCACAAAGCGATCGCGATCGGCCCACTGCGGCTGCTCCGGGTGGTGGCGCAGGTGCTTTTGCCACAAGACAGTGGCTATATCTGCCATCCCCATCGGCGCGCCCGGGTGCCCCGAATTGGCCTGCTGCACGGCGTCCATGGCCAAGGCGCGAATGGCGTTGGGCAAGGCTGGATGAAAAGTGGGGCTGGCAACCATGCGCTCTCCTCGTGAATCGCCAATGAAAACTTTAAGTTTATCGTACCCGGGCGCCTTGCTTGAGTGAAAATGCGGTTTATGTTGTGCGCTGCCATGGTGCTATCGGCGGGCCGCGGCCAACGCATGCAGCCGCTTACCGATTGTTGCCCCAAGCCGTTGCTACACGTTGGCGGACAGCCCTTGCTGGCGCACACGCTGGCGGGTTTGGCGCGGGCCGGCGTGGCGCACGCGTTGATTAACACGGCGTGGCTGGGCGAGCAAATCGAAGCCACATTTCCCGCCAATTTACCGGCCACCCCCGAACGCCCCAGCCTGCGCTACAGCCATGAGGGGCAGCGCTTTGGCCGCGCCCTTGAAACCGCCGGCGGTATTGCCCACGCCTTGCCACAGCTGAACGACGTGTTTTGGGTGGCCGCGGCCGACGCATTGGCACCACATTTTGCGTTTGACGCGGCGCCAGCCGCCGCCGTTTACCGTGGCGAGCACCTGGCGCATTTGTGGTTGGTGCCCAACCCCGCGCATCATCCCGCCGGTGACTTTGGCCTAGGGCCACAAGGCTTGCTGGGCAACGAACCCGGCTGGCCGCGCTACACCTACGCCACCTTTGGCGTGTTCCACCGCAGGCTGTTTGAACCCCCATGGTGCAGTCTTGCCCCAGGCAATCCACAGGGCGAGGTTGCGGCCCTGGCGCCGCTGCTGCGCCAGGCCATCGCGCAGCGCCAAGTGGGCGGCACCGTGTACCACGGCCCTTGGATGGACGTTGGCACACCCGAGCGTTTGGCGCAGGCCCAACATTTTTTTCCTGTCACCCCCAGCACTTTATGAACACCGACAACGTATTTGCCGATCGCCGACGGCGCCTAGCGGCACAGCTTGGCCCCAACGCCGTGGCCATCGTGCCCACGGCTGCGCCCCAACCCCGTAACCGTGACAGCGAGCACCCGTATCGTTTTGACAGTTACTTTTATTACCTCACCGGCTTTACCGAGCCACACGCTTGGCTGGTGCTTGACCACTTGGGGCACAGCACCTTGTTTTGCCAGCCCAAAGACTTGGCTCGAGAAATTTGGGACGGCTACCGGCTTGGACCGCAAGATGCCCCGGCCACGCTCGGCATAGACCAAGCGCACCCGGTAGAAGCACTTGCTGCCGAGTTGCCCAAGCTATTGGCCAACCAGCACACCGTGTGGTGGCCTTTTGCCACCCATTCGGGCCTGAGTGAACAGGTTCAAGGGTGGCTTAGCGAGGTTCGCGCGCAAGCCCGAAGCGGCGTGCGTTGCCCGCAAACGCAGCAAGACCTTTGCGCGTTACTCGACGAGATGCGTCTTATCAAAGACGCCACCGAACAAGACACCATGGCACGCGCCGCACGCATCAGCGCCGGCGCCCATCGGCGCGCCATGCAGCATTGCGCGCAAGCGCTGCGTCAAGGACAGGCGTTGCGCGAGTACCACCTAGAGGCCGAACTGCTGCACGAATTTCGTCGCCACGGCGCCCAAGCCCCGGCCTACAACTCGATCGTGGCCGCCGGCGCCAACGCCTGTGTGCTGCATTACCGCGCCGACAACGGACCCATCAACGCCGGCGACTTGGTTCTGATTGACGCCGGGTGCGAACTCGACGGCTACGCCAGCGACATCACCCGCACCTTTCCCGCCAGCGGCCGCTTCACCGACGCACAGCGTGACGTTTACGCCGTGGTGTTGGCCGCGCAACAAGCCGCCGTGGCCACGACCCGCGCCGGTATGCGCTTTGACGACGTGCACCAAAGCGCCCTGCGCGTGTTGTGCCAAGGCATGCTCGACTTGAAACTGTTGCCCCGCGCCACCCACGGCGATGTGGACGCCGTGATCCAAAGCCGCGCTTACACCGACTTTTACATGCACCGCACCAGCCACTGGCTGGGTTTGGATGTGCACGACGCCGGCGCTTACACCGAGGCCGACACCGATGACGCCAGCGGCGCGCGCGGCAGCCGGGTGTTGCAACCCGGCATGATGCTCACCATTGAGCCGGGGCTTTACATTCGGCCCGACAGCTCGGCGCCCAAGGCCTTGCGCGGCATCGGCATTCGCATTGAAGACGACGCGCTGGTCACCGCCAGCGGCTGTGAGCTGCTGACGCGCGATGTGCCCGTGGCGATCGACGCGATTGAGGCGTTGATGGCCTAGGCTGCCTACAATCGACGTTCACCTTTTGCCACCTGGATCCACCATGGCCGACCCAACCGACCCCTCAGCGTCCCGCGAACAGCTGCGCCGCGCGGCACTGCAGTACCACGAGCATCCCACGCCGGGCAAACTCGCGGTCTCGGCGACCAAGCAACTGGTGAACCAACGGGATTTGGCACTGGCGTATTCACCCGGTGTTGCCGCGCCGTGTGAAGAAATCGTTGCCGATCCAGCCGCCGCCTACCGCTACACCGCCCGCGCCAATTTGGTGGCGGTGATCACCAACGGCACCGCCGTGCTTGGCCTGGGCGACATCGGTCCACTGGCCGCCAAGCCGGTGATGGAAGGCAAGGCGGTGCTGTTTAAAAAGTTTGCCGGCATCGACGTTTTCGACATCGAAATCAACGAAAAAGACCCGCAGCGTTTGGTAGAAATCATTGCGGCGCTGGAGCCAACCTTTGGTGGCATCAACCTTGAAGACATCAAGGCCCCCGACTGCTTTGTCGTTGAGCGCCAACTGCGGCAACGTCTCAACATTCCGGTGTTTCACGACGACCAGCATGGCACCGCCATTGTGGTTGGCGCGGCGTTCATCAACGCTTTGCGGGTGGCCAACAAGCGCATTGAAGACGTCAAGCTGGTGACCTCAGGGGCCGGGGCGGCGGCGTTGGCCTGCCTTAATTTGCTGGTCAAGCTTGGCCTGCCGCGGGCCAACATCTGGGTCACGGACCTCGCCGGTGTGGTCTACGAGGGGCGCACCGAGCTGATGGACGAGGACAAGCAACAGTTTGCCCAGCGCACCGAGGCCCGTACGCTTGGCGATGTCATTGATCAGGCCGACGTGTTCCTGGGACTGTCGGCCGCCGGCGTGCTTAAGCCTGACATGGTGCAACGCATGGCCACCAAGCCCATCATCTTTGCATTGGCCAACCCCAACCCCGAGATTCTCCCGGAGCAAGTGCACGCCGTGCGTGACGACGCCATCATGGCCACAGGACGCACCGACTACCCGAATCAAGTCAACAACGTGCTGTGCTTTCCGTACATTTTTCGCGGTGCACTTGACGCGCGTGCCACCACCATCACCGACGAAATGGAAATCGCTGCGGTGCACGCACTGGCGGATTTGGCGCAAGCCGAGCAAAGCGAGGTGGTGGCCGCCGCGTATGTCGGCGAAAGCCTATCGTTTGGGCGCGACTACCTGATACCCAAACCATTCGACCCGCGGCTGATGATGAAGATCGCCCCCGCCGTGGCCGCCGCGGCCGAGCAAAGTGGCGTTGCGCAAGCGCCCATCACAGACTTTGAAGCCTACGGCGAACGCCTGCAATCGTTCGTGTTCGCCTCGGGCACCATCATGAAGCCCCTGTTTACGGCGGCCAAACAGGCCAGCCGCAAGCGCGTAGCCTACGCCGAGGGAGAAGAGGAGCGCATTTTGCGTGCCGCGCAGGTGGTGGTTGACGAAGGCTTGGCCTACCCGGTGCTCATTGGTCGCCCCGCGGTGATCACGCAGCGCATCCAACGCTTTGGTTTGCGCTTGCAAGAAGGCGTGGACTACGAGGTGGTTAACGTGGAGCAAGACGCCCGCTACCGCACCTTTTGGCAAGACTACCTGCAGCGCACGGTGCGCAAGGGTGTCACCCCGCAGCTGGCCAAAATCGAGATGCGGCGCCGTCTTACCCTGATTGGCGCCATGTTGCTCGAACACGGCCATGTCGATGGCCTGCTGTGCGGCACCTGGGGCACCACACAAGCGCACTTGGCCTACCTTGACCCAGTAATTGGCAAGCGTGCGGACGCCGGCGTGTACGCCTGCATGAATGGTCTCATCCTGCCTGGGCGGCAGGTATTTTTGGTTGACACCCACGTGAACTACGACCCCACCGCGGAACAGTTGGCCGAGATCACCGTGGCGGCGGCGCAAGAAATGCGTCGTTTTGGCATCACGCCACGCGTGGCGCTTTTGTCGCACAGTAATTTTGGGCAGTCGGACCAACCCAGCGCCGTCAAAATGCGCGAGACGCTGGCGCTGCTGCAGACTCAGGCCCCGTGGTTGATGGTGGACGGCGAAATGCACGGCGACTTGGCCTTGGACAGCAACGCCAGACTGCGTTTGTTGCCCGACTCGCCGCTGAGCAGCGACGCCAACCTGCTGGTGCTACCCAACATTGACGCCGCGAACATCGCCTACAACCTACTCAAAACCGTGGCGGGCGGCAACATCGCCATTGGCCCGGTTTTGCTGGGTGCGGCCAAACCGGCGCATATTCTCACCCCCAGTGCCACGGTGCGGCGTATTGTGAACATGACCGCGCTCACTGTGGCCGACGCCAACGCACCACGCGACGCCGCCGACCAGCTGGGTTTGGGCCTTTAGTACACAAACAAGCCGCCAAGGGCATGGCCACCGTGCCAAAAACCAGCCCATGTTAGGGTTTACTTGCATTTTTCTGCCCAATTCGGCACAATAGATAGCTTAAACATCGGGATAACCCCAAAGCGCCGACTTGGTGCACGGTGAAAGACCTAACACTTAGGTTTAAATCCAAACGGGGATACGCTTTTTCAGAGAGTTGCTGGTTATGGAAACCTTTTTTCGTTCGGTTCGCCCCAACATTGTGCAATCCATACGCGCTTACCGGGTCGACCAGTTGCAGTCGGCGGCGGAGCAGCTGGGGCACCACTTTCTTTACGCCAACCTCGGCAAAGCACACACCAAGCAAGAAGCGCTTGATTTGTTGGTGGCGCAGTACCGGCTACAAGGCGGCCACATCAAAAATTTTGACAGCGTGCTTGGCGCCATCACCGACACGGTGTACCGGTCGGGGCCGCAAACTGGCTTTGTCGTGGTGCTTGAGCACATTCCGTGCAACCCCAAGTTCGACAAAGAAGTGCGCGAGCAGCTACTGGACGCGTTCCGCGACGCCGCCGATTACTGGGGTGAGCGGCGGGTGCCGTTTCGCTGCTTTTACTCGTTTGCCGTGGCCCGTGCCCCCAGTGACGACGCGGTAAGCATAGACAGCGCCGACGAGCCCATGCCAACCGACAAACTGGTTGACGTAAGCCCTATGGCGTTGCGCATGAGCAGCCCGTTTAACGCAGGCTACTGGCTTAACGCCGCTTAAACCCGGCCCTGGCTCAGCCCCCCACTTACGGTTCGGGGCTGGGCGCCGGCGAAACCGCCCCTACCTCTTGGGCCAAAGCCCAAAACGCCTCGGGTGGCACCTCTTCGGCACGGCGCATCAAATCAAAATCACCTTGGTAGCCCTGAGCCTCAAGCCAGGGCCCTAAACCGTGGCGTAACAATTTGCGACGCTGGCCAAACGCCGCCTTAAGCATGGCTTCAAGGCAGGCCGCAGGCAACACCAGCGGTTGCGAGCGGGGCATCATGGCTACCACGGCGCTGTGCACCTTGGGCGGCGGTTCAAACGCTTGCGGGGGCACATCCAGCACCCGAGTCATGTGGTAGCGCCACTGAAGCATCACGCTCAAGCGCCCGTAGGCTTTGCTCGATGGCGCGGCCAGCATGCGGTCCACCACCTCTTTTTGTAGCATCAGGTGCTGACTGGCCACCGCGTGCACATGGTGCATGAGGTGAAACAAAATCGGAGTGGAAATGTTGTACGGCAAATTGCCCACCACCCGCCAGTGCGTTTGCGCGTGCGGCTTGGGTAAGGCAGCAAAGTCAACGCGCAACACGTCGTCGGCCACCACCTGCACACCGGCTCGACCTTGCCAACGCTTCACCAAATCACGGTCGAGCTCGATCACCACCAAATCCGGTACACGCTGCAACAGCGGCTCGGTCAGCGCGCCCAAGCCAGGGCCGATTTCCAGTAACGCCTCACCTAACTGCGGTGCCACCGCACCAACAATGGCATCGACCACCGCCGGATCACGCAAAAAGTGTTGCCCAAACCGCTTGCGCGGTGTGTGGCGCGCGATTACCACGACAAGTCGGTTGCCAACACTTGCACGAAGGCCTTGGCCCGCACCTCAGCGGCCCACGCGTTGTATGCCATGGGGGCGCGTTGTTCGCGCAGCTGTTGCCGCGCCCAATCACGTTGTTGGGCCTCGGTCATGGGCTCTTGGCGTCGCTGCACCACTTGAATCAAATGCACCCCAAAGCGCGACACCACAGGCTGGCTGACGCCACCCACCGGTAAGGCGTTCATGGCTTGCTCAAACTCTGGCACAAACTGCCCCGGCTGAGCCCAGCCCAAATCGCCCCCTTGTGCCGCTGAGCCATCTTGGCTGTGCGCTTGTGCCAACGCTGCAAAATCGGCCTGGCCGGTTGCCACCTGTTGGCGCCACGCATCAAGCTCGCGCATGATTGCCGGCATGGTTTGGGTGGCACTGGGCCGCCGCAAAATATGCCGCGCGCGCGTTAGGGTGATGTTGAGGTCGAGCCCGGGCGCCGCCCGCGCCTCCAGGCGCAGCACATGAAAGCCAGCCCCGCTGCGTACCACGTTACTCACTTGGCCTGGCTCAAGGGCGTCAACCGCTTGCACAAACAGCTCGGGCCAGTCGCTTCGGTTGCGCCACCCCAAATCGGTACGCTGCGCAAGCGGCTGATCGCTGGCAGCTGCCGCGTCGCCCAAAGACGCCCATGGCTGGCCTTGGCGTGCCGCGCGCAGCATGGCCTGCGCACGCTCGCTTGCTTGCGCTTGCTGTGCCGGCGTGGCGCCCTCAGGTGTGGCCACCAGCCACTGCTGCAGCGCCAAGCGCTCGGGCGCGCGTGGTGCGCGCGTGAGTAAAAACCGCGTGATTTCTCCCTCGCTTATCGCCACGCGTTGCTCCACGATTTGTGTTTGCGCGCGTTGCAGCAACAGCTGTTGTCGCAGTTGCTGGCGATAGGCCTGTGGCGTCAGGCCGTCTTGGGCCATTTGTTGCTGCAACACCGCCACCGACACGTTGTTTTGTTGCGCCACCGCCCGCTGGGCGTTGTCGACCTCGTCTTCGCTTACGCCAATGCCCATGGCCAGGGCCTCTTGCACCATGGCGCGCTCTTGCACCAAGACCTCCAGCACCTGTTGGCCCACGTCG
>RFXW01000061.1 GCA_009921245.1 Candidatus Fonsibacter lacus
GCTGCACAGGCTGCACATGGTCTTGCCTTCAGGGATTTTGGATTTGACAATGCTGTAGGTGTCTTGCGTTTCGATATGAAAGCGCACACCGCGCTGGCGCAGGTAGTTGGGTAAGACGTCAGCTGGAAACCCGGGCTGTTTTTGGTCTAGGTTGACCGCAATCAGCTCAAACGCCACCGGTGCCCGGCTTTGCAGCCGCAGCAAAATATCCAGCAGCGCGTAGCTGTCTTTGCCGCCCGATAGGCACACCATAACGCGGTCGCCAGCCTCAATCATGCGGTAGTCGGCAATCGCCTGCCCCACCAAGCGGCACAGGCGTTTTTCGCGTTTCAGGGTTTCGCGATGCTCGCGGGCCTCGGCGCTGCCCGGCACGCGCACGGTCTCTACCATTGGCCGGCCTCCATGCGAATCGCCACCTCGCAGTCGTTGAATATTTCGAGTTTGGCAATGCGCACCCGAACCCCCACCACGCTTGGCAGCTGCAGCAAACGTTGGGTGAGTTTGCCAAGCATGGATTCCAGCAGGTTGATGTGCTCCTCGGTGCAGGTGTCAATCACAATTTGTCTTACTTTGCGGTAGTCGAGCACGTGGGTGATGTCGTCGTCTTGTGGCAGCAAGGGCTGGCGTCCTTGGTTGAGTTCTACATCCACCTCAATCGGCTGCGACTGGTTGATCTCGTGCGGCAAGATGCCCAAGTTGGCGTTAAAGCGCAAGCCGTTAAGCGTCAGTGTTTGCAAGCCTTGACTGGAGGTCATGGTGTCATGAGCGAAAAATCTTGCGCCATGGGCATCAGGTGTTGGCCGCCGTCTACCAGCAAAGTGGTGCCGGTGATGGAGCCGTTTTCTAATGCAAAGGCCACGGTGCTGGCAACGTCGTCGGGTGTTGACGATTGCCCCAGCGGCGACAACTGGTGCAGTTTGGCAAAGGCCTCGTCGCTCAACATATGGCTGGTGAGGGTGAGCCCTGGGGCCACACCCACCACCCGCAGGTGCGGCGCAAGGGCTTGCGCGCCCAACGTGGTGGCGCAGGCCAATGCCGCTTTGGACAGGGTATAGCCAAAAAAATCGGGGTTGGGGTTGAACAGTTTTTGGTCAAGCAAATTCACCACCACGCCACGTTGCTGCTGCGCCTGACAATGCGCCGCCAAACCTTGCGTGAGCAGCGCGGGTGCCAAGGTGTTGATTTGCCAGTGGCGCTGCATCAGCTCGGGGTCTGGCGTTTCGGGGCGGTCGTGTACAAACAGCGAGGCGCTGTTGACCACGGCATGCAACGGTTGGGTACAGGCTTGCTTGATCAGCGCCTGCACCTCTTGGGTCACGCTGAGGTCGGCGCGTAGGCTGTGATGCGTGCCGTTGGGGTTGAGTTGCGCGCACTCGGCCACGGTTGCTTGAGCCTCTTGCGCCGAGTGGTGATGGTGCACCACCACCGACCAGCCACGGCGCGCCAGCGCAAGGGCGATGTGACGCCCCAAGCGCTTGCCGGCGCCGGTAATCAGCACCCGTTGGGCGGTGGGAGGGGTTTGGGTCATGGCGGCGTGGCGTGACAGGGTGCGTGCGACACAATGCAGGTTGAAATGAATGAACCAACCCCAAGTGTAGCGACCACGGCTTACGCACTGCCGCCGCCGTGGCAGGTGCGGCTGGCGGCGCACGCCGATGGCAAGGGCTGGATGCCGTTTGATGTGTTCATGGAGCAGGCGTTGTATGCGCCAGGCATGGGCTACTACAGCCGCGGCTTGGAAATATTGGGCACCTCACCCGCAGACGGCAGCGATTTCGTTACCGCGCCTGAGGTCTCGCCTGCTTTTGCCATGGCGTTGGCGCAGCAGGTGGCGCAGTGGCTCAAGGTAACCGGCGTGCGCCGGGTGGTGGAGTTTGGCGCGGGCTCGGGCGCCTTGGCTGAAGGTTTGCTGCAAGCCCTTGATCAATTGGGCGTGGGCCTAAGCAGTGGCCACTTGCTGGGGTATGACGTGATTGAGGTGTCGGCCTTTATGCGTCAGCGCCAGCAACGGCGATTGGCGGCATGGGGTGAGGCAGTGCAATGGCTTGACAGTTGGCCCACCGCGCTGCATGCGGTGGTGGTGGCGAATGAGGTGCTCGACGCCATGCCCGTTAAATTGCTGCAGCGCGAGCAAGGCAACTGGCACGAGCTTGGCGTGCAATGCAGCGACGCAGGCTTAAGGTGGCAAACCCGCCCCACCGCGTTGCAACCGCCTGTGCCCATACCCGGCACGCACGATTACCGCGCTGAATTGCCCCAACAGGGGCTGGCATGGACGCGCGAGCTGGCGCAGCGCCTGCAAAGCGGTGCCGCGCTGTTGCTGGATTACGGCTTTACCCAGGCCGAGTTTTATCACCCCCAGCGGCACGGCGGCACCTTGATGTGCCACCGTGCGCACCGCACCGACGACAACCCTTTGCTGGATGTGGGCAGCAAAGACATCACGACCCACGTTGACTTCACGGCGGTGGCGCTGGCGGCGCAAGAAGCGGGGCAAGAGGTGTTGGGCTACACCAGTCAAGGCCGCTTTTTGCTTAACTGCGGTTTGATGGACATGGTTCAAACCCTACCGCTGGCGCAGCGCAGCCGCGCGCTTACTTTGGTGCACGAGCACGAAATGGGCGAGCTGTTTAAGGTGCTGGCGTTTGCGCCACCCGAGGCGCAACTGGTGTGGCACAGCATGGGCTTTGGCAACGGCGACCGCAGTCACACCCTGTAGCCCAACTTAGGTGTTGCTTTGTACCGCGCGCCACTGGCGCAACGCATCAAGTCTGGCTTGGGCGATACGCTCGGCCACGTTGCCGCCTTGCTTGGCCAATGCTTCGGCGGGGATGTCGCTCATCGCCTGAGCCGCGTGCGCCAACGCTTGCAAGGTGGCCTCAGGCACGGCGTGGCTGCAGCCAATGGCCTGCAGCAGCTGCGCAAAGCGCTCCGGTCGTCGCCACGGGTCGCACGCGTGCAGGTGCGATGCCAAGGCCTCAAGCGAAAGGCTGCTCCAGCTTGCCAGCGCGTGGCCATGCTGCTGCAGCAAACGCGCCAAATCGGCGCAAGCCCGTGGTACCCGCAGCGTGCTTTGCAGTTGCTGCAAGTCGGCTTCGTTCAGCGGGTGGCACAAGCATGCCCAGCGCACCGCCAGCGGATGCTCACGCTGCACCGCGCGCGCCAAGCCTGGGGTGTCGGGTAACACGCCTGGCAGCCATTGCGGCAGCGCGCCGCAGGCGTGCAACACCTGCAGCGCACGCTGTGGCGCGCGGGCTTGCAAGGCCGCGGCGAATTCGGTCCAAACACGCTCGGCCACCAGCGCCTGCACCTCGCCGCGCTGCACCATGGTTTGCAGCCACACCATGGTGGCGGGCGCCACCGTAAAGTGCGGCCAGCGCGCGGCAAAGCGCGCCAGGCGCAACAAGCGCACGGGGTCTTCGGCAAACGCCTCAGTCACGTGGCGCAACACCCCTTGGCGTAGGTCGTTCATGCCATGGTGCAGGTCGATCACGTCCGATTCAAGCCACTGCCATTGGGCGGGCGGGTGCAAGCCGTAGCTTGCGGGCAGCGGCACCGCCAAGGTGTTGATGGTCAGGTCACGCCGCGCCAAATCTTGCGCCAACGTGACGTCGGGACTGGCGTGAAAGGTAAACCCCTGGTACCCGGCCGCAACCTTGCGCTCGGTGCGCGCCAGGGCGAATTCTTCATGGCTTTGCGGATGCAAAAACACGGGGAAATCTCGCCCCACCGGTGTAAACCCCGCGTCTTGCATGGCCTGCGGACTGCTGCCAACCACCAGCCAATCGCGGTCGTGCCGCATGGCCCCAACACCGTGCCATTGATTCAGCAGCGTGTCGCGTACCGCGCCACCAACCAAATAAACTTGCATGGCAGCAGTGTAGTGCGGCCAAGCCTTAGTGGTGGCGGCGCAGCAGCTGGCTGGCCATGGCCAGCACCCCCACTGGTTCAATGCCCAAGGCGTGCAAATCGGGGTGGGTGGCTTGGGGGTCGCGTACGTTGTCTTGGGCCAAGGAGCGCACGTTGTCGTGGCTGATCAGCGGTGGCCCCGGCAGTGGCGCCAGCATGGCCGCTTGCACATGCCCCACCCATCGCGGCAGCGGCCACACCATGCGCGGGTGGCCACTGGCGCGCCCGGCCACACGCGCCAATTGCGCCAGCGTGAGCGTCTCGGGCCCGACCGCGTCCACCAATGGCGTGACCTGGGGTTGGCGCAGCAAGCGCGTGACCGCCTCGGCCACGTCCTGCACCCACACCGGCTGAAAGCGCGTGTTGCCGCCGGCCAGGGGCAGCAAAGGCAGCCAGCGCTGCAACAACGCAAACTGGTTCAGCAGCGCATCGTCGGCGCCAAAAATCACGCTCGGACGTAGCACCGCCAGCTGCCAGCCGTGGTCTTTTGCGCCACGGCGCAGGGCCTCTTCGCCCGCTGCTTTGCTGCGTTGGTAATTTGATGGCGCATGGGCGTGGGCGCCCAGCGCACTGACGTGCACCACGCGCCGTACCCCGGCCGCACCGCACGCCGCGGCCAGGCGCTGCGCCAGCGTAAGGTGCACGCGCTCAAAGGCGGCTCGGCTGCCATGCAAAATCGCCACCAAATTCACCACCGCGTCGTGCCCGGGCACCAGTTGCATGAGCGCGTCGGGCGCGTTGACGTTGGTCACCACCGTGGTAACCAGCGGCAGATGCGCCAACCGGCGCGCCGAGCTTGGATGCCGGGTTGGCACCGTCATGGCGATGCCCAGGCGTTGCAAGGCCTCGCACACGTGGCGTCCAACAAAGCCGGTGCCACCCAAAATCAAAACACGTGAAACGGTCATGTCTGCATTATCCCAACAACCCTGGCCCCCTCGTTTGGCGGCATTGGCCCGGTTTTGCCCTAGACTTGCCCCCATGGTCGATGCCACCCCACCCAACCCCTCAGAACCAAGCGTGGCCCAGCGCCGCGCGCTGCGCGAGCAGTTGCTGGCCTTGCGCCAAGGCATGGAGGATCGTGCGGCCACCGACTTGGCCCTGCAACGCGTGATACGGGTGTGGCTGGTGGAGCGCAGTGACCAAGCGATTGGCGCGTATTGGCCGATTAAGGGTGAATTCGATTGCCTGCCGGCGTTGTTTCGTTGGCAAGAGGCTGGCCGTGAGGCCGACGCCATTGGCGCGTTTCAGCATCGCCGCATCGGCTTGCCGGTGGTGAATAAAACCGACCGTACCTTGGCTTTTCACGCCTGGTACCCCGGCTGCCCCATGCAAGAAGACGCCTACGGCATTCCCAAACCCAAAGACACCGACATCATTGAGCCCACGCTGCTGTTTGTGCCTTGTGTGGGTTATTCGGTGGGCGGTTATCGCCTGGGTTACGGAGGCGGCTTTTACGACCGCACACTGGCTGCGTTAAATCCACGCCCATTCACGGTGGGCCTGGCCTATGCCAGCGGATACGTGGAAGATTTTGAGCCGCAGCCGCATGACGTGCCGCTGGACGCCATCTTGAATGAAAACGGGGTGGTGTGGCCGCCGACCACGCCGTGGTAGCCGCCTAAGCCATGGCCAGACCACGCTCGCCCAACCACGAACTGCGTCGCGACGCGATTTTGGAAGAAGCCGCGCGCTGTTTTGCCCTGCAAAGCTATCCGGCTGCCAGCATGAACGACATAGCCTCGGCCTGCGGCACCAGCAAGGCGCGGCTTTACCACTACTACGAAAGCAAAGAAGCGATCTTGTACGACTTGCTCGATCGCTACACCGAGCACCTGTTGGCGCTGATCGGCGAAACCGAGGCTCAGGCCCAGCGCCACAACCTAGACGATCGCGCCACGCTGCACTTGTTGGTGGAGCGGTTCTTAATGACCTACGAAAACGCCATGACACGTCATGTGGCGCTGCTGCACGACACCAAGCACCTCAGCGTGACGCAGCGCGAATTGATTGTGCGGCGCCAGCGTGATGTGGTGGCGGCGTTTACGCGGTTTTTGCATCGGGCTTACCCGCAGCGCCTAACGCCGCACAACCAGCAAGCCATCACCATGATGCTGCTGGGTATGATCAACTGGACCTTTACCTGGCTGCGCCCCGATGGTCGTTTAACCTACCGCGACTTTGCCGCCGAGGTGGTGGCCATGCTTGAGCACGGTTTGGCCAACCCCAGCCAAACCAACAGTCCATAATCCCCCACTTCAACGCCAGTGCATCTATTTGGAGAAGCCGCATGAGCAAGGCATTTGCCAGTCAAGCCGATTTAGACGAAAAAACCATTACCTTTGAGCAACTCTCACCGCATTGCTGGGCCTACACCGCCGAGGGCGACCCCAACAGCGGGGTGATCATTGGCGAAGACGCCATCATGGTGTGCGACACCACGGCCACCCCGGCCATGGCCCAAGACCTGATTGCCAAAATTCGCACCATCAGCAACAAGCCAATCAAGTACGTGTTGCTTACCCACTACCACGCGGTTCGGGTGTTGGGCGCCAGCGCTTACGTGGCCGAGGGTGCCACCGAAATCATTGCCAGCCAAGGCACGTACGAGCTGATTGTGGAGCGCGGCGCGCAAGACATGCAAAGCGAAATGGAGCGCTTTCCACGCCTGTTTCGCGGCGCCGACAGCGTGCCCGGTTTAACCTGGCCGACGCTGGTGGTGGGCGGCGGCAACCCCACCCAAGGCGAGGTGCCGGGGCGCATCACACTGGATTTGGGCGGCGTGCAGGTGCAGGTGTGGCACCCGGGCCCGGGGCACACCAAGGGCGACACGATCGCCTGGGTGGCATCGGAAAAAGTGCTTTTCAGTGGCGATTTGGTGGAATACGAGGCTGGCGTTTACACCGGTGACGCACAACTGGCCGAATGGCCGCAAACCCTAGAGGCGTTGCGGGCGTTGGGCGCCGAGGCCTTGGTGCCCGGCCGTGGCGAAGCCATGCGTGGCTTAGACAACGTCAACAAAGCCCTGGACTACACCAAGCGCTGGGTCACCACGCTTTACCAATGTGGTCAAGAGGCCGTGGCCCAAGGCTTGGACCTTAAAGGCGCCATGGCGCACACCCGCCAGGCCATGGACCCGGTGTTTGGTCACGTATTCATTTACGAGCACTGCTTGCCGTTTGACGTGAGCCGCGCCTTTGACGAGGCCAGCGGCATCAAGCATCCACGTATCTGGACGGCGGCACGCGACCAAGAAATGTGGGCGGCGCTGCAAGACGCAGCCTAAGGCTGCTGCAGCGCGCGCGCGTCGTCGGCAAAGCTCAGTAGCTTGGCCTGAAAAAACGCCCGTTGTGTGGCGTCGGCGCGGGCGTGCAGCCCGGCCCAGGTGTCGCACGTGTCTTGTTGCGCGCGCGGTGTCCAGGCAATGGCTTGCTCCCACCACGCGCGCAGCATGTTGTGCGCTTGCTCGTTTGGCAAGGCCGGGTCGCGCACCGTCATAACCACCGCCAAAAACGCCGATTGTTTGGCGCGACGCTGCGCCGTCCACTCGGCGGCCTCACCGGTTTGGGCGTCGGTGCGTTGCGCAATCCAATCTTGTTGCGCCGTGTTGAGATCGCCGTACCACATCTCGGCGCGTTCGGTGGTGGTTTCAACGCGCTGCTTGCGCCACCGCTCGGGGTCGCTCAGACCTTGCTCTTGTTCCCACTCGGCCTGTCGTTTGGCCACTTGCTGGCGCAGCTCGCGCATTTGGTCGTTGCTTAAGCTGCGCAGCAGCGGCAGCGCTTCGGTTGCCGCCACCTCGCCCCACGCCAGGGCGCGCGGCCTAAGCGCTTCGGCCCTTTGGCACACCTTGGCACTGTCGGCGTCGTTGGGTGCCAGTTCAGCCTGCCCGCGCAGCCATGTCTCCCATTGCGGCAATTCGCTTTGTCTGTGCCACGCCAACAAACGGGCCAGTGCATCGTTGAGTGCTTGTTTTTGGGTGTCGTTGAGCGAGACATACCGGCCCACCCACCACGCCGCCAGCGTAGGGGACTGGTTGTAGGCGGTCTGCGCCAAACTGCAGGCACCCAGCAACGCCGACAGCGTAAGCGCCATAATGACGCCACGCCACGCCAGCACGCGGCCAGGCTTTTGCTCAACTCTGATCTTCATCTGCTGCATTGTCCACCTCCCACCCCGCCCCCATTGACGTTGTGGTCATGGCCGCTGGCCAAGGCAGTCGCATGCGCAGCGCCCAGCCCAAGGTGCTGCATACCTTGGCTGGCGCACCGCTGCTGCAGCATGTGTTGGCCACCGCCACGGCCTTGCAGCCGCGCAACTTGGTGGTGGTGGTGGGGCACCAAGGTGAACAGGTCCAGGCATACCTAAGCCAATGCGCACCGCAAGCGCAAAGCGTATGGCAGCGCCCACCCCAAGGCACCGGCCATGCGGTGCAGCAAGCGGTGCCGCAACTGGCCAACGACGGCGTGGTGCTGGTGCTCTCGGGCGATGTGCCCTTGATTGACTTGGGCAGTCTTCAAGCCCTGTGCGCGTTGGCACAACAAGGCGCGTTGGCGTTGCTCTCGCTCAACATGGCCGAGCCCACCGGGTACGGCCGCATCGTGCGTAAAGAACAAGCCGTGGTGGGGATTGTGGAAGAAAAAGACGCCACCGACGCCCAACGCCAACTGACCGAGGTTTACACCGGCGTGTTGGCAGCCCCAGCGGCTGAGCTTAAGCGGTGGCTGGCGCGCCTAAGCAACCACAACGCCCAAGGCGAGTACTACCTAACCGATGTGGTGGCGCACGCCGTGGCCGATGGCTGCACCGTTGATACCGTGGCGGCGGCGCACGCCAACAGCGTGGCGGGGGTTAACACCCCGCTGCAACTGGCGCAACTTGAACGCGCGCTGCAACAGCAACGCGCGCAGGCTTTGCTGCAGCAGGGTGTGCAGTTGGCCGACCCCGCCCGGGTTGACGTGCGTGGCAACTTGCAATGTGGGCAAGACGTGCGCATTGACATCAATTGCATTTTTGAAGGCAATGTGGTGTTGGCCGAAGGCGTGCAGGTAGGCGCCCACTGTGTGCTGCGGCACGCTACGGTTGGGCCCGGCACCCAGCTTTTGCCCTACACCTTGATTGAAGGCGACGCCCAGCAGCCGGTGGTGATTGGCGCCGGCACGCGGGTGGGCCCCTACGCCCGGTTGCGGCCCGGCACCACCTTGGGCGCTGACGTGCACGTGGGAAACTTTGTAGAAATCAAAGCCAGCACCATGGCCGATGGCGCCAAGGCCAACCATTTGGCCTACGTGGGCGACGCCAGCGTGGGCGAGCGCGTAAACGTGGGCGCCGGCACCATTGTGGCCAACTACGACGGCGCCAACAAACACCGCACCACCATTGAAGCCGACGTACACGTGGGCAGCAACAGTGTGCTGGTGGCGCCCGTGACCCTAGGCGCCGGCGGCACCGTGGGTGCGGGTTCGGCCATTACCAAAGACACCGCGCCGGGCGCACTCACCGTGGCGCGTGCCAAAGCCGTGAGCGTGCCCAACTGGCAGCGGCCAATTAAAAAACCACCAAAAACCTAACAGATCATGTGCGGCATTGTTGGCGCTGTGGCGCAAACCAATTCGGTTCCCATGCTGGTGCAAGGCTTGCAGCGCCTTGAGTACCGAGGCTACGACTCGTGCGGTTTGGCGGTGCAGCAAAGCCAAGGCCTGCAGCGCAGCCGCAGCACGGCGCGCGTGGCCGATTTGCAAGCCCAAGTGCAACGCCACGGCTTGCAAAGTGGCGTGGGCATTGCCCACACCCGTTGGGCCACACACGGCGCACCGGCTGAGCACAACGCCCACCCGCACTTTAGCCACGGCCCGGGTGTAGACGCCAGCGCGCCGCAGCATGCGGCGGCGCGGGTTGCCTTGGTGCACAACGGCATCATTGAAAACCACGAAGCCTTGCGCGCCCAGCTTAGCCAGCAAGGCTACGTGTTTGCCAGCCAAACCGATACCGAGGTGGTGGTTCACTTGGTGGATTCGCTCTACCAAGGCGATTTACTTGCCGCTGTGCGCGCCGCCTGTGGCCAGTTGCGCGGTGCCTACGCCATCGCGGTGCTGCACGCCAACGAGCCCCAGCACCTGGTAGGGGCGCGCCACGGCGCACCCATGGTCATGGGGTCGGCCGAGGGCGCGTATTACCTGGCCAGCGACGCCATGGCCTTGGCCAATGTGGCCGAGCACGTGATGTACCTAGAAGACGGCGACTGCGTGAGCCTGCAAGCCAACCAGGCGCGCGTGATCGACGCCAGTGGTGAGACGGCGCAACGGGCCAAGCGTGAAGCCGGTGCCTACAGCCAAGCGGTGGAACTAGGCCCGTACCGCCACTACATGCAAAAAGAAATTTTTGAGCAGCCTCAGGCCTTGGCCGACACCCTAGAGGGTGTGCAGGCGCTGGTGCCCGATTTGTTTGGCCCAGCCGAACGGGCCCATGCCACGCTAAGCAGCTGCCAGCGCGTGTTGCTACTGGCCTGCGGCACCAGCTACTACAGCGCAGTGGTGGCCAAGTACTGGCTGGAAGCTCTGGCGGGCATACCAACCCAAGTTGAGGTAGCCAGTGAATACCGCTACCGCACCAGCGTACCCGAGGCCAATACCTTGGTGGTGACCATTTCACAAAGCGGTGAAACGGCCGACACCTTGGCCGCTTTGCA
>RFXW01000062.1 GCA_009921245.1 Candidatus Fonsibacter lacus
TTCAGCGTGCGCGGCACCGATGTCTCCATTACGCTGGGTGAGCTTGCCGCCAAGCAAGACGGGGCACATATTGCCGTGCAATCCAGTACCTCGGCCAGTGGTCCCACATGGCCCAACGGCTGCCATGTTTGCGAGGTGGAGCTCGACCCCGACACCGGCGAAATCGAGGTGGTCAAGTACACCTCGGTCAACGACGTGGGACGCGTGATCAACCCAACCATCGTGCGCGGTCAGCTTGACGGTGGCGCCGTACAAGGTATGGGGCAAGCGTTGTGCGAGGCGGTGGTGTACGACGCCGACTCCGGGCAGTTGCTCACCGGCAGCCTGATGGACTACACGGCACCCCGCGCGGACATCATGCAGGTTGCGTTCGATACCCACATGGATGAAAACGTGCCCTGCAAAAACAATTTACTGGGGGTGAAGGGTGTGGGTGAGTTGGGCACGATTGGCGCCACGCCAGCCACGGTGAGTGCGGTGGCCAACGCCTTGCAGCGCGCGGGGCGTGGTGACTTGGCACCCGCGCTATCCATGCCGCTGACCTCAGCACGCATGTGGCAGTGGCTGCAAACAAACGCCTAGCGCCATGAGTGCCGCGGGCGCGCCAGCGCGTATCAGCGGCACGGCTTTTGCCAGTTTGCTGCTGGTGGCGCTGCTTTACGCCGCCAACCATGTTGCCGCCAGGCTGGCGTTTGACCATGGCAGCAATGTTTTAACCGCGATCACGGTGCGCAGCGGTTGCACCGCGGTTGTGGTGTGGTTCATTGTTCGGCTGCGTCACCTGAAGCTTGAATTGCAACCCGGACAGGCCAGCTGGCTGCTGATCTTGGGTTTGCTGGTGTCGGTGCAAAGCTTTGGTCTTTACTCGGCGGTGGCGCGACTGCCGGTGGCGTTGGCGTTGTTGGCGTTTAACACCTATCCGCTGTGGACCGCGTTGTGGGCGCGGCTGTGGCTGAAACAACGCACTGAACCGGCGGTTTTAAAAACCATGCCTTTTATATTGATTGGGCTGATGCTCTCGCTGGACGTCTTTGGTCAAAGCAGCGGCCTGAGCCCTGCTGAACAATGGCAAAGCATTGGCGCGGGCGTGTTGTTTGCGTTGATGGGCTCGGCCAGCTTTGGTCTGGCACTGGTGGTCACCCAGTACCGCGTGGTTCAAATTGATGGGCAAATCCGCACCGCCACCACCATGGGTCTGGTCAGCGTGATCGTAGGCAGTGTGATGATGAGCCAAGGTGGCCCCCAGTGGCCGCACGACACCGCCGGTTGGGCCGGCTTGGTCGGCCTAACCGTGATGTACGGCACCGCTTTTACGCTGATGTTTGTGGTGCTGCCCAAACTGGGGGTGGTGGGCAACTCTGCCATCATGAACGTGGAGCCGATTTTTTCGCTGCTGCTGGCCTGGTTGCTGCTGGGGCAGGTGGTGGGGGGTACCCAAGTATTGGGTGCCTTGCTGGTGGTGGGCAGCGTGATGTTTTTGGGCCTACGTAAGCGTTAAACCGTCGGCAGGCGCGGCCTCTTGGCAGCGCGCCCTGGCTCTTGCACAATGCGGGCATGAACCAAGCCGCTACCCCCACCGAAGCCGAAGCGCTGGCGCAATCGGCCACTGGCCGAGCCGACCGCTCGGTGTACGAACCCGACCAACCCGGGCTGGTGTTTCCCACCCGGCCCAGTTTTTCTAGCGCCGAACAAGAGCGCGCCTATCGGCAGCAGCATTTGGTTGCCGCCTGCCGCGCCTTTGCCTTGCACGGTTTGGATTACGGCTTTGCCGGGCACCTCACGGTGCGCGACCCTGAGCAGCCCGAGCTGTACTGGACCAACCCCATGGCGGTGCACTTTGGGCGGGTGCGCTTATCGAACCTGATTTTGGTTGACCACCAAGGCACCGTGGTGCAAGGCCGGCACGCGGTCAATCGGGCCGGCTTTGTGCTGCACGCGGCGGTACACCAAATGCACCCCGACATCGTGGCCATGTGTCACGCGCACACCGTGTACGGCACGGCCTATGCCGCGTTGGGGCGGCCACTGCCGCCGGTGTCGCAAGACGCCGCGGTGTTTTTTGAAGACCACGTGGTGATAGGCGCCGAGAGCGGCAAAGTGGCGGTGAGCACCCAAGCGGGGCACTCGGTGGCCGAAGCGTTTACCGGCGTAAAAGCCGCGATTCACCAAAACCACGGGCTGTTCACCGCCAGCCGCCACAGCATCGATGCCGCGGCTTTTTGGTTTATTGGGTTAGAGCGGGTCTGCCAACAACAACTGCTGATCGATGCCAGCGGCCACCCGCCGGCCTTGGTGCCGCCCGACAAAGCGCGCTACAGCCGCGAACACGTGGGCAGTGAGTACATTGGCTGGCTGCACTTTCAAACGCTTTACGAGCAATTGGCAGCCACCCAACCCGACATGTTCGACTAGGCCTCGCCCCAAACCTCCTGCGCGGTCTCAATGACCAAGCGCAGCTTGTTGCGTTGGTCCTGCACGGCAATGTTGTTGCCGTGCACGGTTGAGC
This sequence comes from Candidatus Fonsibacter lacus, assembly GCA_009921245.1. GTDB lineage: Bacteria > Pseudomonadota > Gammaproteobacteria > Burkholderiales > Burkholderiaceae_C > RS62. The sequence goes on from RFXW01000062.1 coordinate 2,507, forward strand.
TGAAACCACATTGCGGTGACAGCGCGAGCTGCTCCATGGGTGCATGGCGCGCCGCTTCGTCGATGCGGCGCTTGAGGTCGTCTTTGGATTCCATCTGGCCGAACTTGGTGGTCACCAACCCCAACACCACCACTTTGCCCGGCTTTAAAAACCGTAACGGCCGAAAATCACCCGAACGGTCGTCGTCGTACTCCAAAAAGTAGGCGTCGATGTTCATCTCTGACAACAACGCCTCGGCCACCGGCTCGTAATCACCGCTGGCGGCAAAGGTGCTGCGAAAGTTGCCGCGGCATAAGTGCATACCAAGCGTCATGCCCTGGGGCTTACGCGCCACCACCTTGTTGATGAACGCGGCGTAACGGCGCGGCAGCTCGTTGGGGTCGTCGCCGCGCTGGCGCGCGGCCTCGCGCATTTTGGGGTCGCACAGGTACGCCAAGTTGGTGTCGTCCATTTGCACGTAGCGGCATCCGGCGTCGAACAACGATTGCAACTCTTGCCCGTAGGCGTTGGCCACATCGTCGTAAAACGCAGGGTCCAACTCGGGGTAAGCGTCACGGCTGATGCCGGCGCGACCGCCGCGAAAGTGCAGCATGGTGGGCGAAGGAATGCACACCTTGGCGGTGGCGTCGCTGCCCTGAATTTGGCTTTGCAAATAGGTGAAGTCGTCGCGCTGAATGGCACGCGAATGCGTGACCTTGCCAACCACCCGAATGGTGGGCGGGGCCAGCTCTTCGGTGCCGTCTGCGCGCTTGACCATGACCGGGATGTCGGTTTTCACGCCGCCGAGTTGGTCTAAAAAGTCAATATGAAAATAGGTTCGACGAAACTCCCCATCGGTGATGCTTTTCAGCCCCACCTCTTGCTGAAAAGCCACGATTTCGGCAATGGCTTTGTCTTCAACCTCGCGCAGGGCCTGGGCGGTGAGCGTGCCCTTGGCATGCTGCTCGCGCGCATCAAGCAAATAAGCGGGTCGCAAAAAGCTGCCCACGTGGTCGTAGCGTGCCGGGAGTAGTTGCATGGTGCGGTCCTTTTTTTGATCAAACACAGCGCAGGCACCGCCAGCGACGGGCCCGTTGCCGTAGTGTAATAGGCGTTACCTTGATTTGTTGGGTTATGCATGACCTCATCCACCCACCCTGTGACCTTGGTTTTTGTGCCTGGCTTGATGTGCGACCACGCCACCTTTGACCCGCTGCGCCCCTATTTGCAGTGGCAGGGGCCGGTGGCGGTGGCGGACCACGGTGACGCCGATTCACTGCCAGCCATGGCGCAAGCCCTGCTTGAGCAACACTCTGGGCCCTTGCTGTTGTTTGGGCACTCCATGGGTGGACGCGTGGCGCTCGAAGCGCAACGCCAACAACCCCAACGCTGCCAAGCCCTGGCGCTGATGGGCACCGGTTACGCCGCGCGCGCCAACGGCGACGCGGGCACGCGCGAAACCGAACACCGTCAGGGATTGATCCACCTGGCGCAAACGCAAGGCATGGCCGCCATGGCGCGCCAATGGCTAACGGGCATGTTGCCGGCGCCACGGCTGCACGATCACGCGCTCACCGAAGCGATTGAGCGTATGTTTTCGCGCCAAACCGTGGCTAGGTTTCAGGCGCAGCAACAGGCCCTGCTGCAACGCCCCGACGCCTCCGCCGTGCTGCGCCAAACCCAATGTCCGGTGCTGTTGCTTTGCGGCGAGCTTGACGCCTGGGCGCCCCCCGCCCAGCATCAAGCCATGCAAGCCTTGGCGCCGCACGCCACGCTTGAGGTACTGGCCGGGGTGGGTCATATGTGCATCATGGAAAATCCCCAGGCCGTGGCCCACGCCCTGAACCCATGGCTGGCCAATGCCGTAAACTAACGGGCGGCTTAACGCTGCGCCTGGTGCGCAGCACAAAAAACCCAACTTGAGGAGACTCCCCATGCGTTGTATCGCCCGTCGAACCGTTCTTGGCCTCTCGGCCGCACTTGCCACCGCCTTAACCGGTGTGTCGCCGGCCACAGCTGCCGACGTGACCCTGCGTTTTCACCAGCTTTTGCCGCCGCAAGCCGCGGTGCCTAAAAACGCCATCATGCCGTGGATTGAACAGGTGCAAGCCGCGAGCAACGGCCGGATAAAAATTCAGCATTTCCCGGCCATGCAACTCGGGGGCAAACCACCTGAGCTGTTCGACCAAGCCAAAAACGGTGTGGTGGATATTGTTTGGACCGTGCTGGGTTACACCCCCGGGCGCTTTCCTAAGGCAGAGGTGTTTGAACTGCCATTCATGACCGGTGACCCCGTCAAGGGCTCGGTGGCGTTTCAAAACTTTGTCGAGCAATACGCCGCCGATGAATTCAAAGACATCAAACTGATTGCTGTTCACGTACACGGCCCTGGCTTGTTCCATGGCAAAGAGCCCGTAACGCAACTGGCCGACCTGAAGGGGTTAAAAGTGCGTGGTGGCTCGCGCGTGGTGAACATCATGCTCACCCAGCTGGGCGCCACGCCGGTTGGCATGCCCGTGCCGGCCGTGGGTCAGGCGCTGTCTAAAGGCGTGATCGACTCCACCACCATTCCCTACGAAATCGTGCCCGCGCTCAAGCTGCATCAAATCGTGAAAAACCACACCGAGTTCTCGGGTGACAAGGGCTTGTACACCCAAACCTTTGTGGTGGCCATGAACAAAGGCGCCTACGACAAGCTACCTGCTGACTTGAAAAAAGTCATCGATGACCACTCGGGCGCCAAAACCGCTGCGTTGTTTGGCCAAGCCATGGCCGACGGCGACAAGGTGGGTCGTGGCCTGATTGAAAAAGCCGGCAACAAAATCGTCAAGCTGAGCGCCGCTGAAACCGCACCCTTTAAACGTCAAGGCCAAGCCACGCGTGATGCATGGGTGCAAGAGGCCAGCAAAGCCGGCATTGACGGCGCGGCACTGATTCGTGCGGCCGAGTCGATCATTGCTCAAGCCGAAAGCCGCTAAGGCAGCGGTACCCACCGGTCATGGTTTATCGGCTGTTTTACGCCCAAGCCATGTTCGGTGGCTTGATGCTGGTGGCACTGGCGCTGCTCAGTGGCATCAGCATTGCGGGGCGGGCACTGAGCCCTTTGGGCTTGGGCCCGGTACCCGGCGACTTTGAACTGGTCGAAGCAGGCACCGCGTTGGCGGTGTTTTGCTTTTTGCCATGGTGTCACCTGCAACGGGGACACGCCACCGTGGATTTGCTGTTTCGCTGCATGCGTGCCTGGGCACAACGTGCGGTGCTGGCGTTGGGCGATTTGGCCATGGCCTTGGTGTGGTGGTTGCTCACTTGGCGCCTGGTGCTTGCGGCCATTGATTTTTACAACAACGGCGAAGTCACGTTTATTTTGCAAATGCCGATGTGGCTGGCCACCGGCGTATCGGCTGTGGCTGCAGTGTTGGGTTGCCTAGGCTACGGCTGGAAGCTTTTAGAAACACTGGGATGGGTTAACCCGCCCGGCGCCACGACGGCCCCGGTGGGGCACTAAGGACAACCATGGACCCGATGCACCTGGCCATTGGCTCGTTCGCCGTGCTGCTGTTGCTGATTTTTTTGGGCATTCCGATTGCCCTGGCGATGTTGGTGATTGGGTTGTTCGGCGCATGGTTTATTTACGGCAGCATCGACCCTCTGCTCTACCAACTGAACCAACTGGCTTACAGCACGTTTTCTACCCATTCCCTGTCCATCATTCCTTTGTTTTTGCTCATGGGTCAACTGGCGACCGTGGGAGGAATGTCCAAAGCCTTGTTTAGAGCGGCCGAGGCGTTTATTGGGCACCGCAAAGGTGGCGTGGCGATGTCGGCCATTGGCGCTTGCGCAGGCTTTGGCGCCATTTGTGGCTCGTCGCTGGCAACCGCTGCCACCATGGGTCAGGTGGCGCTGCCCGAGTTGCGGCGCGCCGGCTACGCCGGTGGCCTGGCCACCGCCGCGCTGGCCGCCGGCGGCACGCTGGGCATACTGATACCGCCGTCGATTGTGTTGGTGATTTACGCCATATTGGCCGAGCAAAACATTGCCTCCATGTTTGCTGCAGCGATCCTGCCCGGTGTGTTGGCTGCGCTGGGCTACATGTTGGTTGTAAGCATTGTGGTGCGCTTGAACCCATCGCTGGCAGGCAACATTGAGCGCGCCAGCAGCCAAGCGCGCTGGCAGGCGTTGCGCGATATTTGGCCGGTTGCCGTGATTTTTGTGGTGGTGATTGGCGGTATTTACACCGGTGTTTTTACGCCCACCGAGGGTGCTGCCGTGGGGGTGTTAACCACTGGGGTGCTGGCATGGCGGCGTGGCGGCATCACCCGCGAAAGCGCCAAACGCATGCTGCAGGGCACCGCCACCGGCACCGCCATGGTGTTTTTTATTGTGCTTGGTGCCGCAGCCTTTAATACCTTTTTGGCCCTGTCACAGATGCCGCAAGAGCTGGCGGCTTGGATTGGTACTTTGCAAGTGAGCCCTTACGTGGTGTTGGTGGCGATCTTGGTGTTTTATTTGCTGCTGGGGTGCGTCATGGACTCACTGTCCATGATTTTGCTCACCATTCCCATTTTGTTTCCTGTGGTATCGGTGCTTGACTTTGGTCTGCCCCCCGAGCAGGCCGCGATCTGGTTTGGGATTTTGGTGCTGATTGTGGTTGAGGTTGGCCTGATCACCCCACCGGTGGGCATGAACCTCTTTATTATTCAAAGCATGGCACCCGATGTGCCCATGCAGGCCACGTATCGCGGCGTGCTGCCGTTTGTGTTGTCTGATTTGTTGCGTGTGGCCTTGCTGGTGGCCGTGCCCGGGCTTACGCTGTGGCTGCCGCAGTTGATGCTTTAACTGAGTAGCGCCCGCCGCGCATGGGTTGATTCAGCGCTCGGGCTCAAGCGTGGGCAACCGCGGCGTCATGACCGCGCGAAACCATGGCGGCACCATGGCCAGCAACACCATGCCCGCGTAGCCGGTTGGCATTTGCGGCGACGCCGCCTGGCGCTGCAAGCTGTTGGCATCGCGCCATGGTTGCAGGTGGTGGCTGGCATGCCGCGGTAAATTGAAAAGCAGCAGTTCAGACACCGGATTGGCACAATCCCACACATGGGCGTGGCTCAAGCGCTCGTGCCCTGTGGCTGTGCGGCGCCGTTGCAAGCCCCAGTGTTCCACGTAATCCACGGCGCCCACCAACAACTGCGCCACCCCCGCTTGCACCAACACAAACATCAGCGCCTGGGTACCGCCCAACCAAGTGGCCATCACCACCCATGCCACCCACAGCGCCAACAGCACCCCCGCCTCGTTCCATCGCGCCGGTGCCTGCGCGCTCAAGCGCCAAGCCTGGCGCCACACGCCAGCAAAATAGCGCAGATAAAACCGCCATAGCCCCTCATGGCGGCGTGCGGTGGCGGGGTCGGTCCACGTGGCCGCGTGTCGATGATGTCCCCGATTGTGTGCAATGGCGTAATGCCCATACCCCACCACCACCAACAAGGCGCGCGCCAGCCCCTTGTCCAGCATCTTGTGCCGGTGACCCAGTTCGTGTGCCAACACAATGCCGGTGCCACCTGCCACATAACCCATGGCCAGCGCCAACCACAGCACAGTGGCCCATGATTCGCCCCGCGTCAGCCACGGCAACGCCAAAGCCTGCACCAGCACCGCCAAGGCCAGTCCGCGTAGCCAGCCAGTGGTCCACTGCCACGTTGGCCCCGGCACGCCGCCACGGCCGTGCAGCCACCACTCCAGCAACGGTATTGCACCCGCGCCCAACACCAGCCCCGCCCATGGCGCGCCAGCAAGCCAGCCCACGGCGGGCGATAGCGCAAAAACCAAGGCCACCAGCACATGCCAGCGCCAATTGATTGATGAAGGTGGCGACTCGAGGTGTTGCATGGGCTAGGCGCGCTCCACTTGCACCCGATAGGTTGTGCTGCCCGCAGCCCAGCCCAGCAGCCGATCGATGTTGGGGTGCTTGCCGGGGTTGGCTTGCGCGTCGCTCACATGCTCGGCAAACCACTGCAGACCGAGCGCCGCGGCCTCGGGACCAATCAAGCCGTTGTGTTGCGCCGCCAACGCGTGGTACACCCGCAACGAACCGGCCTTGCCCGGTAAGTTTTCAATCGTGGCCACCTGCTGATCGTGCGCATCGAGCAGCACCAGGCGGGTGATGCCTTCTATGCTTGGTAAGGTTTCTAGGCGTTGGGCAAAGTTCATGCGTTTGTCCTGGGTTTATGATTCTGTTCAGTGATTAGTCTACCCAGTAACGCCGCGTATGACACCCCAAGACCTTTTACACCACGCAGACACCGCCACGCCTTGGCCAGTTGCCTCGGGCAGCGTTGCACAAGGCAACGTGGCGCAAGCCTACCAACTGGCGCTGCAGGTGCGCGCCCTTCGACAAGCGCGCGGCGAACAACCCGCGGGCATAAAAATCGGATTCACCAACCGCAGCCTGTGGCCACTGTACGACGTGCATCAACCGATTTGGGGCACGGTGTGGAACACCACCTGCCACACACTGAACGCCCAGGGCCAAGGCAGCGCCACCCTGGCTGCCCTGCATCAGCCAAGGTTGGAGCCCGAGGTGGTGTTTGGCATGCGCCACACACCACCGCCGCACGCCACCTTGGACGAGCTTTACCAAGCCGTGGCGTGGCTGGCGCCGGGGTTTGAACTGGTGCAATCCCACCTGCCCGATTGGCGGTTCGTTATTGCCGACACCGCCGCCGACAGCGGCCTGCACGGCCAGCTGTGGATAGGCCCCCGCACCCCATTGGCACCCTTTGCCGCCAACGCCGAGCAACTGGCGCAGCGGTTGGCACAAGCCAGTGTGAACTTGTTTTGCAACAACACGCCGGTGCATACCGGCTACGGTGCAGCGGTGCTTGATAGCCCACTGCACGCACTGCAGCATGTGGTGAAAGTGCTGGCTGAGTGCCCTGGTGCGCCTGCGCTGCAAGCGGGGGATGTGGTGACCACTGGCACCTGGACCGACGCGCCGCCGATTGAGGCGGGGCAAACCTGGCGCGCCCAATTCAGCTGGACGCCTGAACCGATTACGCTGACACTGCAAGCCTAGTGGCTGATCAAGCGGCAGCGCCGCGCTGCTTGATAAGGGGCAACACGCGGGCGAACACAGGGTGGCGTGCCGTGCCCAGCCACTCAAACGCCACCATCTCGGGCGAAACCAACGTAACCCCAAGCTGCAACAAACGCTGCAGTGCCATCTCTCGGTCACTGGCATAACGGCTGCCGCAGGCATCCGCCACCACATACACGCTGTAACCCGCGCTGTGCAACCCGCACGCGGTTTGAAACAAACACACATGGGCCTCGCAGCCCGCCACCACCACTTGTGTCTCACGCGCATCGCGTGGCCCCAACAGCGGCAGCAATCCACCGGCCACCGCGTTGAAGTGATGTTTATGCAAGGGCGGTGCACCGAATCGCGCCAGCTCAGCAACGGTTGGCCCGAGTTTGTCTGGCATTTGCTCGGTACGCACAGTGGGCACCGCCAAAGCATTGGCCACCTCGGCCACCCATTGGGCCTCGCGCAACACCGCCGCCGCCTGATCAATGGCCGGCATCAGCCGAGTCTGGTAGTCAACCAAAACCAATACGCTGCTTTGAGCATTCAGTGCCTGGGCCATGTGCCACGCCTTACCACCATTGCCGCCCCATGGGGAAAGTGGTTAAATTGTTTAAAACATGGAGATTACATGAACGCCCCTGACGCCGCAATCGCACACGCCACGCCGCCCGCGCACTTAATGACCGCCGCCGACTACCGCGAATCGCTGCGGGCTTATCAGCCGCGTGTGTTCATCAACGGCCAGCGGGTTGAATCGGTGGCCGACGAGCCCTTGCTGCAACCGGGTATCAACGCGCTCGGCGTTACGTACGACATGGCAAAAGACGCCAAGCTCAGCAAGCTCATGCTCTCCAGTGGGGGTGGGTACACCGTGCCGCGTATGCTCGATTTAAACCACAGCGCCGGCGACTTGCTCAACAAGCTTGAGGCGGTGCGGGTGATGTGCCAAGAAACCGGTTGCGCGCAACGCTACTTGGCGCACGACGGGCTCAAC
>RFXW01000063.1 GCA_009921245.1 Candidatus Fonsibacter lacus
CCAAGCCCTCCACACCTGCCAATAGTGATCCAGCAGCAGCGCCGCAAACACGATCGAGAGATGCCACAACGAGAATCGAAAGGTTTGTTTGGCCAACGCGTCGGAGTAGTTTTGGTACAAACGCCACGCGTACCAAATAAACCGCCCAGACGCAGCCAATGCCACCACCAAGTAAAGCCAGCCGCTCATGCCCAACAACACCGGCAACAGCGCGGCGGCCATGAGCCACACCGTATAGAGCAAAATTTGCAATTGGGTGTAACGCACACCATGCGTCACCGGCAGCATAGGCAGGCCACTTTGGCGGTAGTCTTCAATGCGGTACAAAGCCAGCGCCCAAAAGTGCGGCGGCGTCCATAAAAAAATAATTAAAAACAGCACCAGCGGCTCGGCCGTGACCTCGCCTGTCATGGCCGCCCAGCCCAGCACCGGCGGCATGGCGCCCGACGCACCACCGATCACGATATTCTGTGGGGTGCGCGGCTTAAGCCACACCGTGTACACCACGGCGTAGCCTACAAACGTGGCAAACGTCAGCACCATCGTTAATGGGTTGACTGCCCACCACAATATAGCCGAGCCGGTGGCGCACAGCGCTGCGGAAAAAGCCAGCGCCTGGGGCGTACTTAGCTCGCCGCTGGCGGTTGGGCGCCAGGCGGTGCGCTTCATGCGCACGTCGATGTGCTGTTCGATCAGACAGTTGAATGCGGCGGCCGCGCCCGATACCAACCAAATGCCCACCGATGCCCACAGCGCCAACACGATTTGCTGCATGGTGGGCACACCCGGCACCGCCAACACCATGCCAATCACCGCACAAAACACAATCAACTGAATCACGCGCGGCTTCATGAGCACGTGGTATTGCTGCCAACGCGTGGTTGAGGTCATGTCGCTCTCCGCGCCAGCCAGCCGGCCATAAAGGCCACCCACAACGCTGCGCCCGCGGTGTGCGCCAACGCCGCCACCAGCGGCCATTGCAACACCACGTTCGATAAGCCGCTGGCCACCTGCCACGCCAAGCTCGCCAGCAGCAAACCCGCAGGGCCTGCGTAACCGCGGCGCCACCAAAGCGCCGCCAAGCCCACCGCAAGCAACACCACCACCAAGGCCCACGCCCGGTGCGCCAAGTGGATGGCCGTGAGTGCGGCAAAGGGCAACCCCTCGCCCTGCGCGTTAAAACCCAATTCACGCCACAGCGTAAAGCCTTGACCCCAATCCGCCGCAGGCCACCAGCTGCCTTGGCAGGTTGGAAAATCGCTGCATGCCAACACCGCGTAATTGGTGCTTACCCAGCCGCCTAAGGCCAGTTGCAGCGCCAGCGCAAGGGCCAAAGCCACCAGCCAACCTCGGCCGGGCAGCGGCGGCGCGGAACTGAGTGACCACCAGCGCACCTGTTGCCAACGCAACATCGCCAGCAACAGCAACCCGCCAAGCAGGTGAGCGGTGACCACCAAAGGCATCAAGCGCCACGTTACGGTCCACGCACCAAACGCGCCTTGCACCATCACCCACACCAAGGTGGCTGCGGACAACACCCACGCATGCGGACGCAGCGCCCGCAGGCGCCAGGCCCACAGCGTCAGCACCACCACCAAAAAGCCCACGCCACTGGCGAGGTAGCGATGAATCATCTCAATCCAGGCCTTAGAAAACGTCACCGGCCCAGTGGGCATGGCCGCCTGTGCTTGCGCAATCATGGTCGAGGCGCCAATCGGTGAGGCGTGGCCGTAACACCCCGGCCAGTCGGGGCAACCCAAGCCCGAGTCGCTCAGCCGCGTAAAGGCACCAAAAACGATCAGGTCAAAGGTAAGAAACACCGTAATGCCCAGCAGCTGGCTGTACCCCCGTTGACTGGTCTGACCGCTGCGTCGGCTTTGCCACAGCACCCAAAGCAAAGGGGGCACGGCCACCAACACCGCCATCAGCAGCAAGCTGCCGGTCGGCCCCAGGTGCCACACGGGTGTTGTCGGCGTCATGGTCGGCCCGCCTTGTCCCAGCTCGATGAGGCACGCAACACACGCTCCACATCGCGGCGAGCTTGCTTAGGATCGAGCGCAGCCGGAAAGCGCATCATCCAGTTGCCCAACGGGTCCACCAGATACAAATGGTCTTCCAAGCGCTGCCCTGGGGCCGGTTCCAGCCAGGCTTGCAGCGCCTCTGGTGCCACCGACACCACCGTAGCGGCTTGCACCGCCTCGCGCAGCGCTGGGCGCAACGGGGTGTCATCGGTTCTAAGCCAAACCCAATCCAGACGATCTTTTTCTCGTCCCAAACCTTCGCGTAATTGGCGCTGCAGATAAAGGCGACGCTCACACGCCTCGTTGCAGGCGCTAGCACCCACGCTGACAAGCAACCACTGATCACGCAGGCTGGCCAACGCCACCGGCTGGCCCATGATGTCGGTGCCTTGCACGCTGGGCAAAGGACGCGGCGGGCTGATCAATGCGCCATAGTTGGTACGAGCCTCAGGGCGCACCACATAGTAGGTCAAGTAAGACGCCACCACAGGCGCGGCGCACACCGCCAACACCAGCAGCATTTTGATACGCCCCGACCAGGGCCGTGGCGGCTCCAACGACGCCTCGGCCATGGTGTGAATGGTGAGGCCAAGCGGCTCATCACCCTTACGACGCGCGCTTGATTCTTGCTCTGACATAAAACCACCCGTACCACAAGGCTGTTAACAAAGACAACCCAAACCACTGAAAGGCATACCCATGGTGCATGGATATTTTGTCGTCAGGACGATACCAGTCGCGTTGCAACACACCTTGGGGTGCACCCGTTTGGCGCACCGACACCTCGCCCAACTGCAAACCCACCTGACGCTGGTAATCTTGCCAATCCAAATTTTGACGCAAACGCGTCCGACCCTCGGCGCCCAGCGCCAATAGAGCGCTCGGCGGCAAGGCTATCTCGCCACTCACGAGCACCTGCCCAGGTTCTGAGGCAACCGGCGGCAGCGCCGTGCGCTGTGTGAAATCACGCGGCACCCAACCACGTTGCACCACCACCGCACGCTGCGCCGAGATTTGCAGCGGCGTGATCACAAAAAACCCTGGCTGGCCCTGCATCTGGCGGTTATCCAGGTAAACGGTGTGCGCATCCAACCACTGGCCGCGCAGTTGTACGCGCCGCGCGTTGTCGCTGGTTTGCCACGTCTCGGCACTGGCTTCGGTCAGTGGCGCCAGCGCACGCTGCTGCTGCCGCTGCTGGCCCACGCTTTGCTTTTGCTGGGCCCGCTCCAATTGCCAAAAGCCCAATCGTGCGGTCACCATCATGACCGCCAAGGCCACCAACGTCACCACCCAGCCGCTGCGCGCTAACACCAGTGGCCGCATAATAGATGCATGAAATGGTTGATCGCGATTTTGTTTTTAGGCATATTGGCCGCCTTGGGGTCGGCGCTGTTCATGATGATGAGGCGCCGAGTTGACAACGACGGCCAGCCCACCGGTGGCGCCAGTGGCCGCGCCATGGCCCGGGCGCTGGCTTGGCGGGTGGGTCTTTCGGTTGCCCTTTTTTTGATTTTGATCGTAGCCCACCAAGCCGGGTGGATTCAGCCCACGGGCATCGCCAGCGGGCAGTAGCGCCCAGGCGCTCAGATCTCTACAGCCAATAGACCAGCACGTACAAGCCCAGCCACACCACGTCCACGAAGTGCCAGTACCACGCCGCGCCTTCAAAGCCGAAATGGCGTTGCGCCGTGAAGTGGCCCGCGTGCAGACGCAAGGTGATAAACAGCAACATCAGCATGCCCACAAACACGTGAAAGCCGTGAAAGCCGGTTAGCATGAAGAAAGTCGAGCCGTACACGCCCGAGGACAGCTTGAGGTTCAGCGCGGTGTACGCGTGGTAATACTCGTAACCTTGAACGCACAGAAAAATCACGCCCAGCAGCACCGTGGCCCACATGAACAGCAAGGTTTTGCCCCGCTCACCCGCTTGCAGCGCGTGATGGGCAATGGTGAGCGTGACCCCCGACGTTAACAACAACGCGGTGTTGATGGTGGGCAGCCAAAACGGGCCCATGGTGGTGAAAGGTTCAACCACGTTGGCTGGCGACGCCGTGGCGCCAGCAACGGCGCTGGGCCACGCGGCTTTAAAGTCGGGCCACAGCAGTGCGTTTTCTAATCCACCCAACGCTGGTACCGAGTGCGCCCGCGCCCACCACAGCGCGGTGAAAAACGCGCCAAAGAACATGACCTCGGAAAAAATAAACCAGCTCATGCTCCAGCGATAAGACAAGTCGATTTTGTGGCCGTACTGCCCCGACTCCGACTCGTGCACGCTTTCGCGGAACCAGCGAAACAGCGTAAACAGCCACCACACCATACCCAAGGCCAGCGAGTACATACCCCACTGAACCCCATTGATCCACTGGGCGGCGCCGAAGATCACAAAAAAGAGACCGGCCGCCATCATGATGGGATGACTCGACGGTGCTGGCACAAAATAATGGGGTGTACCGCTATGCGATGCTGCCGACATACTGACTCCTGACAATCAATTCAAGCCAACCGATACCCGAGGCTTACACGCCGGGCACAATCCAAAATACCAATCCCATGAGCAGCGCCACCAAAAGCAGCGCGCCAACAAAGCCAATCGCCATCAACAACAACGGCGACAAGCGTACGGTGTCGGTCTGCCACTCTTGGCGTGAACGCACACCCAAAAACCCCCACAACACAGCGCGTATCGTGGCCCACCATGGCAGCGATCGGCTGGCAATCATGCCCGACCTCCGTCTTGAGCAGCAGACGGGCTTTTGGCCGAGGACGGCTGCACAAAGGGTGTTCCCACCTCAAAAAAGGTATACGACAACGTGATGGTGTTGACGTCTTTGGGCAAGTTGGGGTCTACCACAAACGCCACCGGCCACTGCTTGGCCTCCCCCGGTGCCAAGGTGTATTCGTTAAAGCAAAAACACTCAATCTTGCGAAAGTACCCGGCCGACACCTTGGGGGCATAGCTGGGAATCGCCTGCGCGCGCATCACCTTGGGCTGGCTGTTTCGAAATGTATAAAGCACGGTGGTGAGCTCGCCGGGATGCACCTGAACCGAACGCTTCTCGGGCTTAAAAGCCCACACCCCACGGCTGTTGGCATCGAACTCCACCGTTACGGTGCGACTGGCGTCTACTTGGGTGTTGCGTCGCCCTGCCGCGCCGGGCACGTTTTGTTCCGAGGCGGCCAGCACGTTGATGCCCGTGAGATCGCAAATGGCGTTGTACAAAGGCACCAACGCATAACCAAAGGCGAACATACCCACCACCACCACGCCGAGCTTACCCACCATGGCAAGGTTGAGTCGGCTGCGGTTCATAGCCATACCACCCGGGCCACAAAGCCAAGCACCAACGCCAGCGCCACCGAGGCCAGTATCAGACCCAAACGGCGGTTCGCGCGGCGCTGCTCAATGCTCAATGCCATAAATAAAAACGCTTAGCCAACCACACGGGTGGCGGTGGCGTCGAGCTTGGGTGGCGTTTCGTAGGTGTGGAACGGCGCGGGTGACGGCACTTCCCACTCCAGGCCCTCAGCCCCATCCCATGGGCGCTGCGGTGCAGGCTCGCCCTTGCCACGCATTACAGGCAACACGATGAACAGCAAGAAGTACACCTGTGCAATGCCAAATGCAAAGCCACCCACCGACGCCCAAGCGTTGAAATCGGCGAACTGCATGGGGTAATCGGCGTACCGACGAGGCATACCCGCCAAGCCCAGAAAGTGCATGGGGAAGAAGGTGACGTTAAAGGAGATCAACGACCACCAAAAGTGAATCTTGCCACGGGTTTCGTTGTACATCACCCCGGTCCACTTGGGCGCCCAGTAGTAGAACCCGGCGAACAGCGCGTACAACGAGCCTGCCACCAGCACATAGTGGAAGTGCGCCACCACGTAGTAGGTGTCTTGCAGCTGAATGTCAATCGGCGCCATGGACAGAATGAGCCCGGTAAAGCCGCCCATGGTGAAGACGAAAATGAATCCCACAGCAAACAGCATGGGGGTTTCAAAAGTCATCGAACCCTTCCACATGGTTGCCACCCAGTTAAAGATCTTGACGCCGGTAGGCACCGCAATCAACATCGTGGCGTACATGAAGAACAACTGCCCCGTGACCGGCATACCGGTGGTGAACATATGGTGCGCCCACACCACAAAAGACAGGATCGCGATCGAACCGGTGGCGTACACCATGGAGGCATAACCAAACAGGCGCTTGCGCGCAAACGCGGGCACGATGTGGCTGATGATGCCAAACGCAGGCAAGATCATGATGTACACCTCGGGATGACCAAAGAACCAGAAGATATGCTGGTACATCACTGGGTCACCACCACCGGCGGGGTTAAAAAAGCTGGTGCCAAAGTGGCGGTCCGTCAGCGTCATGGTGATGGCGCCAGCCAACACCGGCATCACCGCAATCAACAAATAGGCGGTGATCAACCACGTCCAGCAGAACATGGGCATTTTCATCAGCGTCATGCCCGGCGCGCGCATATTAAGAATGGTGACGATGATGTTGATGGAGCCCATGATGGATGAGGCACCCAAGATGTGCATAGCAAAAATGGCAGCGTCCATGGACGGGCCCATTTGCAACGTCAGCGGCGCGTAAAGCGTCCAACCCGCAGCCGGGGCGCCGCCAGGCATAAAAAACGAACCGCCAAGCATCAGCGCCGCTGGAATCATGAGCCAGAAGCTTAGGTTGTTCATGCGCGCAAACGCCATGTCCGGGGCGCCGATTTGCAGCGGAATCATCCAGTTTGCAAAGCCCACAAAGGCCGGCATGATGGCGCCAAACACCATGATCAGCCCATGCATGGTGGTGAGCTGATTGAACAACTGGGGGTTGACCAACTGCAGCCCCGGTTGAAACAACTCGGCGCGAATGCCCAAAGCCAGCACGCCACCAAACAACAGCATCGCAAAACTGAAGAGCAAGTAAAGCGTGCCAATGTCTTTGTGGTTGGTGGCAAACACCCAACGCCGCCAGCCGGCGGGCGCGTGGTGATGATCATCGTGTCCGTGCACGTCGTCGTGGTGTCCAAGTACGGCGCTCATGGGTGTTCCTTCGCTGAATTAACTGAATCGTGAATGTTTTACTTTGCGCGCGCGGCCACCACGGCCGCAGGCTGAATCGGTTGATCGGCTTGGTTTGACCAGCTGTTTTGCACGTAGGTCATGACCGCAGCCAAATCGGTGTCGCCAAGTTGTTTCCAGCCCGGCATGGCGTTGCGACCGTTAAGCAAGATGGCGATCAACCCTGAGGTGTCGCTGGCTCGCACCAACGCCGATCCGTCCAACGGCAAGATTGGGCCCGCCCCTTTGCCGCTGGCCTGGTGGCAGGCGGCGCAGTTGGCGGCGTAGACCTTGCTACCCCGGTCGATCAAGGCTTGTTTTTCCCAAACCTTGCTCGGGTCGTCTGCCAGCGCCGCCATGCGGGTTTGCTGCTCGTTCACCCAAGTGTCGTAGTCAGCGGCACTGACCACCCGCACGTGAATCGGCATGTAGGCATGCTCTTTGCCACATAGTTCCACACATTGACCATAGAAATCGCCCGTTTGCTCGGCACGGAACCAGGTGTCGCGCACAAAGCCCGGAATGGCGTCTTGCTTGACGCCAAAGGCCGGCACCATCCACGAATGAATGACGTCGTTGGCGGTGGTGATGACGCGCACCTTTTTGCCAACCGGCACCACCAAGGGGTGGTCTACCTTGAGCAAGTAGTTATCGGGCTTGGGGCCAGACCCGGCATCGGAGAGCAGCCGATGAGAGGGGTCGAGCGTGGACAACAGGCTGATGCCTTCACCTGGGCCGCGGATGTAGTCGTAACCCCATTTCCACTGCATGCCCGTGACTTTGATGGTGAGGTCGGCGTTGGTGGTGTCTTTTTGTGCCACCAACACCTTGGTGGCCGGCAAGGCCATACCAATCACGATCAAGAACGGAACAATGGTCCATCCCAATTCCACCCACAACGGCTCGGGCAGTTCTTGTGCCTTGTGTCCAACCGAACGGCGGTGCTTGAAGATAGAGTAGAACATCACGCCGAACACACCCACAAAAATCACGGCGCAGATGATGAGCACGAACCAATGCAGCCAATGCTGCTCGGCTGCGATTTGCGTAACCGCCGGGTGTAAGTTGAGTTGATTAACCGCAGGGCCGCCCGGCAAATCTTGGGTTTGCGCCTGCACCGGCATTACCGCGCCCAACATGAGCGAGAACAACCCAACAAACAAGCCTTGGTAACGGCTGCGAGCACGAGGTGAACGCATGAGATTTCTTTCGTGTTGCATGTGTGTGAATATAAGCCGTAGTTTATATCAATCCGATTCAACCCTCAACCTGCGGAGGCCATGGGCATGGCCCGAAGCGCATGTCGAAGTTGGGCCGCCAGTTGGCGCCGGGCTTCGAGCCGAATATGCCGCCCCACCGTGGTCGACTGGCCCTGCCCTTCTATGCTCACCAGGGCTTGCTTGGCACTGGGCGGCTGAACCTGTAAACCCCAGAGCCCAAAGGTCAGCCGCGCCACCCTTCCGCCGATTTCGTGTTCGACCAATACGCCATTCGGGCCAATCACCACGCGCTCTTGGTCACTGGCATGGCGGCTGTAGTAATAAGCCGCAACAACCAGGGCCAGCCACTCAAGCGCGGTGAAAAAAACCACCCATGGCGCCCCCAACCACCAAAAACCCAGCGCCACGGTTGCACTGACCAGCGCCAACCCGCCCAGCGCCCAAGCCATTTGCCTGGGGCTCATGGCACAGTTGCGTTTGAATACCCATTCGTTGGTTGGCATGGCGCGGCAAAGTATAGCGTTTGAAGCGCTCACCGCAGCTTGCCAGCCGGGGCTTGATTGCCCAGCTTTTCACCCAAGCGTCCGCTAACCTGCACCGGTTGCGCCTGGCCCTTGGAAGCACGCGGCTTCGCACGCCAGGCGTGCCCGTAAATGATTTCGACATCGAGCTGCCAATGGCCCTGTGCCGAGCGCGGTAAATGCTGCGCCAATGCCTGTTGCCAGCGGGCGAACCAAGCCCGCCCCTTGCAGTGCGGGTGCCGCCCCGGGTGAAGGTTACGTCCAGCCGCACGCAGGTCGGCCACCAGTTTGTCAAGGCTTTGATAGGTCAGCGTCAGTCGCTGAGCGTCCATCACGGGTTCTGCAAAACCCGCGCGCAACAGGGCGTCGCCCCAGTCATGCATATCAATGTAGGGGTGATGCGGCGGTGGCTCGCCCATGGCATGACTGACCGCATCAAGGCCTTGACAGGAACTTGGACCCAGCGCCGAAAACAACAACACGCCGTGCTCCGCCATGGCGGCGTGCCACGCGCTTAACAGCGCGTCGGGGTTGGCAACGTGGTGCGCCACCATGTTGGCCCAAAGCAAGTCCACCGCCGGCTGACCCGGCCAAGGTTGGGCACGCCGCCATAACTGCCAAGCCTTGGTCCAACCCATGCTTTGCCACAACCGCGCGCGCATCGTTCGCGCATGGGGGCCGTGTATCCACGTGGTGGCGCCGGGGTATCGTTGGCGCACCAATTGATGACCAACCCGCCCACCCAGGTTGGGGTGCCAGTCCAGCCAATGTTTGGGCTGCATACGCAGCCACGTCAAACGCTCGGCCATGCGCTGAGCCACGGTATCGGCCAACCAGTCGGGCGCACGCGGAATGCACCGTGGTGCAGCGCCTGCGAGCAGTCGTGCTTAACTGTGCGTCTCCGTTGCCCGCGTTGCGCACTGCCCTTAGCCCATGGCAGACGCGCGCACCGCTGTGTTGAGCACCTGGGCCGCACGGTAACGGCGCTGGACTATGCACCACCATGGCAAGACGTGGCGCTTGACTTTAAAAAACAACCGCAACTGGCTTGGGCCCCGGCCCTGGCGCGGCTGATGCAACGCGCGGCGCGCACCGCCGAACTGCCGCTGCACCGATCACGCTGGTGGCTGCCCATTCCCATGGCCGCGGCCCGCCTGCGCCAGCGTGGCTTTAACCACGCTTGGCTGTTGACTCAGGCGCTGGCACGACACAGCCGGGGTGTGGCACACGCACACCCGCACGTGCTGCAACGCGCGCACGACGCCTTGCCACAACACCAGCGAGGTCGAGCGCAGCGCTTAAACGATCAAGTCGCGTGGCAGGTGGCCGAACCGCAGAGGGTGGCCGGCCAATCGGTGCTGCTGATTGACGACATCATGACCACCGGCGCCACGCTTGACAGCGCGGCGCGCTGCCTGCGGCAAGCCGGTGCTGTGCGCGTTGACGCCCTGGTGCTGGCCCGCGTGCCGGCGCCATGAAATCCGGCGCCATTCATGCGATGATTGGCGCATGTTGCACATTGTGCTGGTTGAACCCGAAATCCCCCCCAACACCGGCAACGTGATTCGGTTGTGTGCCAACACCGGCATGCAGCTGCACTTGGTTGAGCCGTTGGGCTTTGCCATGGACGACAAACAGCTGCGCCGCGCGGGGCTGGACTACC
>RFXW01000064.1 GCA_009921245.1 Candidatus Fonsibacter lacus
GCCTTGGTGGGGGGCGCAGGCAACAGCGTGGCGGCCAGCCAATGGACGCTGCGATCGGGCGCGACCGAGGTTGGCGGTGTTTGGGGTGGCATGCCACGCAGCCCCCACAGCAAGGCCGCGTGCAGTGCCAGTGACACCGCTACCGCCAGGCCCCAGCGGCGCCATCCGCTGAACGCGGTGGGTGCCACGTTGGCAAACGGTGGGGCCACGTGGTGGTGCGCGATCATGACGCGCGCGCGTACCAAACGGTGAGCGGGGCGTGATCGGAAAAACGCTGCGCCTTGTACACCTCGGCCCGCTGCGCCGCCTGCGCCAGCGCGGGCGTGGCCAATTGGTAGTCCAAACGCCAGCCTACATTGTTGGCCCAGGCTTGGCCTCGGTTGCTCCACCAGGTGTAGCAGGCGTCGGTGGCGTTGGGGTAAAGGTGTCGGTACACATCCACCATGCCTTGCTGCAAGGTGGCGCTAAGCCACTCACGCTCGGGCGGCAAGCAGCCGCTGTTTTTTAAGTTGCTGCGCCAGTTTTTAAGGTCGATGTGCTGGTGGGCTATGTTGAGGTCGCCGCACATCAACACCTCGCGCTGGGCCAACAAGCCCGCCAGATGCGGCGTCAGCGAAGCCAAACAACGGTACTTGGCCTGTTGCCGCTCATCGCCAGACGAGCCACTTGGAAGGTATAAGCTGATCACGCTCAGCCGCCGCGCGGGGGTATCAAAACGCACCTCAAGGTAGCGTCCCTCGGCGTCGAATTCGGCGTCACCAAAACCCACGCGCACCTCGCTGGGCTCGGCCCGGCTGTACACCCCCACTCCGGCGTAGCCTTTTTTTTCTGCGAAATGAAAGTATCCACGCATGCCTGCCAAGTTGTGCATGTCTTGGTCTAGGTCGTCGGCCTGCGCCTTGAGCTCTTGCACGCACATACAATCGGGCGCCTCGGCTTGAACCCACTGAGCCAACCCTTTGCGCATGGCCGAGCGAATGCCGTTGAGGTTGAGCGAGGTGAGTTTGAAAGACGCGTGTTGCATGAAGACCGATTCTGCCCTCTCCCCCGACCCTTTGGCGCAATCCTTTGTGGCGTTTGCCATGGAGGCTGGGGTGCTGGGCTTGGGTGAATTTAAGACCAAGGCAGGGCGCCTGAGCCCGTATTTTTTTAACGCCGGACAGTTTGACGACGGCGCCAAACTTAGCCAACTCGCTTCATTTTATGCCCGGCGTATCGTGGCCCAGGGCGTGCCGTGCGACATGCTGTTTGGCCCAGCTTACAAAGGCATTGTGCTGGTAGCGGCGGTGGCCGTGGAGCTGGCACGCTTGGGCCACAACCTGCCGTTTGCCTACAACCGCAAAGAGGCCAAAGACCATGGCGAGGGCGGCACCCTGGTGGGGGCGCCGCTGCAAGGGCGGGTCATGATTGTTGACGATGTGATCAGCGCGGGCACCGCGGTGCGCGAATCGCTGGCACTGATCACCGCCGCTGGTGCCACCCCACACGCCCTGGCGATTGCCTTGGACCGTCAAGAAATGGCCACCGAGGTGCAGCCTGATGGTCAGGTGCGTGATGTGCCTTACAGCGCCGTGCAATATGTGCAGCGGCAATTGGGGCTCACGGTGTGCGCTGTGGCGACCCTGGACGATTTGTTGGCGCACTTGGCGCAGCGCCCCGACGGTGCGCCACAAGTGGCGCAGGTGCAAGCCTATCGGCAACGCTACGGCGTGGCGGCTTAGCGCCGCGGGGTTACTGCAACTTGGCGCGCAAACAATCGGCCACTTGCTGCGGGTTGGCTTTGCCTTGGCTGCGTTTCATAACTTGCCCAACCAGCGCGTTAAAGGCTTTGTCTTTGCCGGCGCGTATTTGGGCCACGTTGTCGGGGTTGGCGGCCAGCACCTCGTCCACCATGGCCTCCAGTGCGCCGCTGTCGTTGAGTTGGCGCAGGCCCTTGGCCTCAATCACCTGATCAACCTCACCCCCTTGCTGCCACAAAACGTCAAACACTTGTTTGGCCGCGTTGTTGGAGATGGTGGCGTCGGCCACGCGACCAACCAAAGCCGCCAATTGCTCCGCCGACACCGGCGACTGGGTGATGTCCAGCTCTTGCGCATTCAGGCGGCGGGTGAGCTCGCCCATCATCCAATTGCTGACCAACTTGGCTTGGCCGCTGGCTTGCGCCGCTGATTCAAAATAATCGGCTGTGGCTGCGCTGGCGGTGAGCAAGCCGGCGTCGTGTGCGGGAAGGTCGTACTGTTGTTGCAGCCGGCTGGCGCGCTGGCGCGGCAACTCGGGCATGGCAGCCCGTTCGCGCTCAACCCACTCGGGCGCCACCAACAACGGGGGCAAATCGGGGTCGGGGAAATAGCGGTAATCGGCGGCGTCTTCTTTGGTGCGCATGGCGCGTGTTTCGCCGGTGTCGGGGTCAAACAACACGGTGGCTTGCTCAATCGCGTGGCCGTCTTCGATTTGCTCAATTTGCCAACGCACCTCGTAGTCAATCGCTTGCTGCATGAAGCGAAAGCTGTTGAGGTTTTTGATTTCACGCCGCGTGCCCAAGGCCTGTCCGGGGCGACGCACCGATACGTTGGCGTCGCAGCGAAAACTGCCTTCTTGCATGTTGCCGTCGCAAATGCCAATCCAACGCACCAAACGATGCAATTCGCGCGCGTAGGCCACGGCCTCGGCGCTGCTGCGCATGTCGGGCTCGGTGACGATTTCGAGCAGCGGCGTGCCGGCGCGGTTGAGGTCGATGCCACTCATGCCGGCAAAGTCTTCGTGCAGCGATTTGCCGGCGTCTTCTTCTAGGTGCGCACGCACCAGCTTAACCTCGTGCGCGGCTTGGTTCCAGTCAAATGCCACGGCACCGCCTTGCACCACCGGAATTTCGTATTGGCTGATTTGGTAGCCCTTGGGCAGGTCAGGATAAAAGTAGTTTTTGCGCGCAAATACGCTGCGCGGGGCAATATGGGCTTGCACCGCCAGGCCAAAGCGAATGGCACAAGCCACAGCGCCTTGGTTCATAACGGGTAGGGCGCCCGGCAAGGCCAAATCAACGGCACAAGCTTGGGTGTTGGGCTCGGCGCCAAAGGCCGTGCTGGCACGACTAAAAATTTTGCTTTGGGTGGCCAATTGCACGTGGGTTTCAAACCCAATCACCACCTCGTAGCCTTGAACCAATGGCTCGCTCATGCTTGGCTCCCGGGGCTTTGTGTGTGCCAGTTAGTGCCTTGCTGATAAGCGTGGGCCAGCGCCAACAGGCGCGACTCTTGCAAATAATTGCCCATGAGTTGCATGCCCACCGGCAAGCCGCTGGCGCCCATACCCACCGGCACGCTCATGGCTGGCAGCCCCGCCAGACTGGCCGGCAGGGTGTAGATGTCGGCCAGGTAGCTGGCCACGGGGTCGTTGTCTTGCTCACCCAAGGCCCAGGCCACGCTGGGCGCCACCGGGCCAAACAACACGTCGCAGTGCTCAAATGCAGCCTGAAAGTCTTGCGCAATCAAGCGCCGGATTTGTTGGGCTTTGAGGTAATAGGCGTCGTAGTAGCCGTGGCTGAGCACGTAAGTGCCGGTAAGAATGCGGCGCTGCACCTCGGCCCCCAGGCCCTCGCTGCGCGAACGCCCGTAAAGGTCGGCCAAGTCGGTGACGTTGCTGGCCCGATGCCCGTAGCGCACGCCATCGAAGCGGCTGAGGTTGCTTGACGCCTCTGCCGGCGCAATGATGTAGTAGGCCGGTATCGCCAACTCGGTGCGCGGCAGGCTGATGTCAACCCGCACCGCGCCCAATGCAAGCAACTGCGCCAGGGCTTGGTCAAGGGCGGTGCGCACGTCGCTGGCCAAACCGTCGCCAAAGAATTCTTGTGGCACCCCGATGCGCAACCCCTTGAGCGGCTGCGTCAGCTCAGCGGCAAAGTTGGGCACCGCCACATCGAGCGAGGTGGCGTCGTGCAGTGGATCGGGGCCGCACATGGCTTGCAACAACAGTGCACAGTCGTGGGCACTGCGCGCCATCACGCCCGCTTGATCCAAGCTGGAGGCGTAGGCGATCAAGCCATAGCGTGAGGCGCGGCCATAGGTGGGTTTGATGCCGGTGATGCCGCAAAACGACGCGGGTTGGCGGATCGAGCCGCCGGTGTCGGTGCCGGTGGCCGCTGGTGTCAGGCGCGCCGCCACCGCCGCGGCGCTGCCGCCCGACGAGCCGCCCGGGACGTGGCTGGGCCGCCAGGGGTTGCGGGCAGGGCCAAACGCTGAGTGCTCGTTGCCCGAGCCCATGGCGAATTCGTCGCAGTTGAGCTTGCCAAGGTTAACCATGCCTGCGTCAGCGAGTTGCCGCACCACGGTGGCGTCAAACGGACTTTGGTAGTTTGCAAGCATGCGTGAGCCGGCGGTGCTGGGCCAGTCCCGCGTCACCAAAACATCTTTGTGCGCCACCGGCACGCCGAGCAGCGCGCCGCGCTCGCCCGCGGCTCGGCGCGCGTCGGCCGCTGCGGCTTGCGCCAAGGTGGCCTCGGGGTTCAGGGCCAAAAACGCGCCGTGTGTGTCGGCCTGGGCACGCACCAACAAATGCTTGGCGAGTTCAACGGCAGAAACAGCGCCAGCCTCGAGCTGCTGGGCACACTCGGCCACACCCCAGGTATGCGGGCCGCTCATTCCACCACCCGGGGCACCAAATACAGCCCGTCTTGCACCAGTGGTGCGCTGCGCTGATTGGCCTGACGGTCGACTTGTTCGGTTGCCGTGTCGTTGGCCAAACGCAGCGCCACCTCTTGCATCACGTCGGTGGGGTGCGCCAGCGGTACCACGCCTTGGGTATCCACCGCTTGCATGCGCTGCACCAAACCAAAAAACGCGTTGAGCTCGCCCACCAAACGCTCGGTTTGCTCGGGCGAGGGACTTAGGCGGGCCAGTTGGGCCAGTCGGGCAATGTCTTGGGCGGTTAACGTCATGGGGGTCAATGATATTATCCGTTTGTTCCCCCTTAGCGACTGCGGTGCGAATTACTTATGTTTGAAAACCTACGGCGGCATTTCTCCACTGATTTGGCGATTGATTTGGGCACGGCCAACACGCTGATTTACGTGCGCGACAAAGGGGTGGTACTGGACGAGCCCTCGGTGGTCGCCATCAAACACGAAACCGGGCCACAGGGGCGCAAAACCTTGCAAGCCGTGGGCCACGCCGCCAAGTCGATGCTGGGCAAGGTGCCAGGCAACATTGAGGCGATTCGCCCCATGAAAGACGGGGTGATCGCCGACTTCACGGTCACTGAGCAAATGCTTAAGCAGTTCATCAAAATGGTGCACCCACGCTCCATGCTTAGGCCCAGCCCGCGCATCATTATTTGCGTACCTTGCGGCTCCACACAGGTTGAGCGGCGGGCGATTCGCGAATCGGCCTTGGGGGCAGGCGCCTCAGAGGTGTACCTAATCGAAGAGCCCATGGCCGCAGCCATTGGTGCGGGCATGCCGGTAGCCGAGGCTTCTGGCTCCATGGTGATCGACATTGGCGGCGGCACCACCGAGGTGGGGGTGATTTCACTTGGCGGCATGGTTTACAAGGGCAGCGTGCGCGTGGGCGGTGACCGCTTTGATGAAGCCATCATCAATTACATCCGTCGCAACTACGGCATGCTCATTGGCGAGCCCACCGCCGAGTACATTAAAAAAACCATAGGGTCAGCCTTTCCGGGCGGTGAAATCAAAGAGCTCGACGTACGCGGGCGCAATTTGGCCGAAGGCGTGCCGCGTTCTTTTTTGGTGTCGTCCAACGAAATTCTTGAAGCCCTTACCGAGCCGTTGAACCAAATTGTTTCGGCGGTAAAAAATGCACTTGAGCAAACCCCGCCCGAACTGGGCGCCGACATCTCCGAGCGCGGCATGATGCTTACCGGTGGCGGTGCGCTGCTCAACGACCTTGACCGCCTGCTGGCCGAAGAAACCGGGCTGCCGGTGCTGGTGGCCGAAGACCCACTGACCTGCGTGGTGCGCGGCTGTGGCATTGCGCTTGAACGTATCAGCACCTTAGGTACGGTGTTTACCGACGAATAGCACCCCGCCGCATGTCCATTGCCACGCTGGAGCGCTCGCCCCCGGCTTTTTTTAAACAGGGGACATCGGCTTTTACCAAGTTGGTGCTGCTTATGGTTGTCAGCGTGTTGCTGATGGTGGCCGATAGGCAGTGGCGTTGGGGGCCGCAATTGCGCAATACCGCGGCCACCGTTTTACAACCCGTGCAGTTGGCCTTGGCCCAGCAAAACATTGCCTTTTTGCAGCAAGGCGTGCTAAGTGCCGGTGCACGCTCACTGCGCATGGAGGCGCTGCAACAAGAAAATCAGGCGCTACGTCATCTGCTGAATTTGCAGGCAACGCTAACCGAACCCACCATTGCCGTGCAGGCGCTGTACCACGTGGCCGACCCGCTGCGCCAGCAATGGGTCATTGACCAAGGCAGCAACCTTGGCGTGGTGGCGGGAGCGGCGGTGGTGGACGCGCTAGGGGTGGTCGGTCAAGTGACACGGGTGCAGCCATGGTCGGCCACGGTTACGCTGATCAGCGACGAACAGCAAATCACACCCGTACGCAACGCCCGCACCGGACAACACGGCGTGCTTTACGGCTTGGGCAACAACGAGCAATTGGCCCTGCGCTACACGCCCAATGGCAGCGATGTGCAACCCGGCGACGTGCTGGTAACCAGTGGCAACGATGGCGTGTATCCCGTTGGCCTGCCAGTGGCGCGCGTCGCCTTCGTCAAACCCCAGGTCGACGCCAGCTTTGCCAACATCGGCGCCCATCCGATTGCCGCGATTGACGCCACCCAGTTTTTGCTGGTGGTGCCACGCGCCACGACCACCCCCGAACCACCACCAGCAACCCCGGCCGCGGCATCATGATGCACACCGGTCAAGCGCTGCTGCTGCCTGCTTCACCGCGGTTCATTTGGGGCACTTTAATTTGTTGGCCATTACGCTGGTGTTTTGGGCGGCGCACCAGCCGCGCCGGGTGGGCGTGACGGCGGCGTTTGTGTTTGGCTTTTTTATGGACGTGCACCAATCCTCGCTGCTGGGGCAGCATGCCGCGGCCTACGCCATCATGGCGTATGTGGCGGTGTCCATGCATCGCCGCATCACATGGTTTGGCCTGAGCAGCCAGGCCATGCAAATGGGTGCTTTGTTTTTTGCGGGTCACTGCGTGCAGTGGTTGGTGCGTTTGCTGGCTGGCGACGGGCTGATGCCGCCGGCGGTGCTTGTTGCCCCCGTGCTTGAAGGCTTGCTGTGGCCGTTGGCGGTTGTGCTGCTGTTGGCGCCGCA
This sequence comes from Candidatus Fonsibacter lacus, assembly GCA_009921245.1. Classification (GTDB taxonomy): domain Bacteria; phylum Pseudomonadota; class Gammaproteobacteria; order Burkholderiales; family Burkholderiaceae_C; genus RS62. The sequence goes on from RFXW01000064.1 coordinate 7,294, forward strand.
GCGCCGCCCGCACGATGTTGACGAAAACCGGCCGCTTTAGCCATGACACGATTTGGCGCCGAACTGGCTACGCTGCGTGACGTTGAGCACGAGCTGGAGCGCTTTCGCCAACGCGTGTTGGTGGCGGCGTTGTTTACTTTGCTGCTGCTGCTTTTGCTGGCGTTGCGCCTAACCTATTTGCAGGTTTGGCAATATCAAGATTTGCTGGCCCGCGCCGAGGCCAACCGCACGGCGGTGGTGCCGGTGGTGCCCAAACGCGGTGAAATTCGCGACCGAAACGGCGTGGTGCTGGCCACCAACTACACCTCGTACGCGCTGCAGGTTACGCCGTCGTTGGTTTCTGACATGCAAGCCACCTTGGCCGAAGTTGGCAAGCTGGTGGAGCTGTCGCCGCGCACGCTACGCCGCTTTGAGCAATTGCGCAAAGAAAGCCGCGCCGCCGACGCCATTACGCTGCGCAACCAATTAAGCGAAGAAGAAGTGGCGCGCTTTGCGGCACAGCAGTATCGCTTTGCGGGGGTGGAGCTTGCCGCTGGGCTTTTTCGGGTGTATCCGCTGGGGGCATCGGCCAGTCACTTGGTGGGCTACATTGGTCGCGTCAGCCCGCGCGACAAAGCCGCCATGCAAAACTGGGATGAGGAGCGGCAAGCCAACTACCGTGGCACCGACTACATTGGCAAGCGCGGCATAGAGGAATACTACGAGCAAGCCTTGCACGGGCAGTCTGGGTTTGCCCAAGTGGAAACATCGGCCAGTGGACACGCGGTGCGCACACTGGCGCGCACACCGGCGCAGGCCGGCCAAAACCTACAGTTAACCATTGACATCAAATTGCAACAGTTGGTTGAGCGGCTGTACGGCGGCCGCCGGGGGGCGTTGGTGGCCATGGATCCACGCAGCGGGGAGCTTGTGGCGCTGGTGAGTATGCCGGTGTTTGACCCCAATTTGTTTGTTGAAGGCATAGACACCGAAAGCTGGCGCACCCTGAACGAATCGCTTGACACCCCACTGCTGAACCGCGCCATACGTGGCACCTACCCGCCGGGGTCAACCTACAAGCCATTCATGGCGTTGCTGGCGCTGAACAACGGCGTGCGACAGGCCTCTACGGTGGTGCAAGACCCGGGTTACTGGACGTTTGGCGGGCACGTTTTTCGCAGCCACGGCGACGGCGGATTGGGCCCAGTGAACCTGCGCACCAGCATTGTGAAATCGAGCAACGTGTACTACTACACCTTGGCCAATGAGGTTGGGGTAGACGCGATTCATGACTTCATGCAGCGCCTGGGGTTTGGGCAACGCACCGGCATTGATTTGCGCGGCGAACTCAGCGGCGTGTTGCCGAGTCAAGCATGGAAGCGGCGCCACTTTGGCAAGCCCGAGCAGCAGCGTTGGTACGCCGGTGAAACGATTTCGTTGGGCATTGGGCAGGGCTACAACACCTTTACCCCGTTGCAATTGGCAGCCGCCACCGCGGTGCTGGTTAACGGCGGTATGCGCGTGCAGCCGCACCTGTTGCGGCGCGACAGCGATGCGCCCGCCAACACGGGCACCCCGTTGGGTTACGCCAGTGAATCGTTGGCTTTGGTGCGCGAGGCCATGGTTGGGGTAACGCAAGAGGGCACGTCGCGCGGGGTATTTGCGGGTGCAGGCTACACCAGCGGCGGCAAAACCGGCACCGCGCAGGCGGTAACGATTGCACAAGACGACCGCTACGACGCCGACAAACTTGACGAACGGCAACGCGACCACTCGCTGTACATTGGATTTGCACCTGCCGAAGCGCCGCGCTTGGTGGTGGCCGCGATTGTGGAAAACGCCGGCTTTGGCTCGGCTGCGGCCGCACCCATTGTGCGCCGCGTGATGGATTACTGGCTGCTGGGCCAATACCCCAGCGAAGAAGACATTGCCGCGGTGCAGCAAGGCGAGGGGCGTGCACCCAGGGGGACGGCTCGGGTGGTAAGCAATGTGAAGCTGCAGCCACTGCCGGGCTTTGTTGAAATGACGGCGGCCAATCGCATGGCCACACCTGTGCCACCCATGGCAACCGCGCCGGGCAACTAAACGGCGTAGGCTTGGTGCGCGGTTTTGGCAATCAGCAGCGCCACCACCAGCATAAACACCACGCGCACAAAGCCGGCGCCGCGTTGCAGCGCCAGGCTGGCGCCAAGCCAACCACCGGCCACGTTGGCCACGGCCGCGCCCAAGGCCACACCCCACCACACATAACCATGCCAGCCAAACCACAGCAACGCCGCCAAATTGGACGCGGCGTTAAGCACCTTGGCGTGCGCACTGGCGTGCAAAAAATCAAAGCCTAAGGTGCGCACCAGCACAAACACCAAAAAGCTGCCGGTGCCCGGGCCAAAAAATCCGTCGTATGCGCCGATCAGCAGCCCCGCACTTGCCATGGCCAGGGCTTGCGCGCGCGGTGCCATGCGTGGCGCATGGTGCAAGCCCAAGTCTTTTTTAATCAGCGTGTAAACCAGCAGCAGCGCCAGCGCCCACGGCAAGGCCAGCCGAAAAAGCTGGGCGTCAACACGTGTCACAAACCAAGCGCCCACCGCCGAGCCCGCCAAGGTGCAGCCCACCGCCGGCAGCAGCGCCGACCACACCATGCGCACACGCCGGGCATAACGCACGCCTGCCACCGCCGTCCCCCAAATGGATACGGCCTTGTTTAAAGCAAACAAATTGGCTGGGTTGCCTTGCGGCCACAACGCAAACACCGAGGGCACCAACACCAGGCCACCACCGCCAACCATGGCGTCGAGCAGCCCGGCCAAGGCTGCCGCAAAGAGCAAAAGCCCCCAATCCAACCCTTCCAGCCCCATGATTTGCCTTTCTGTGGCGCACCCATTGGCCGCCGGGTAGGCATGGTACGACCAAAAAAAACGCCAGCTCGGGGGCTGGCGTACCCTGCTTGATGCAGGTGGTGTTGTCTCCTGGGTTCGATTGCGGTGTGTT
>RFXW01000065.1 GCA_009921245.1 Candidatus Fonsibacter lacus
GAGCGAGCTCGACATTTGTCGAGACTACCACCCGTTATTCATGAAAATGGTGCAAGCCGATGGCAAGTATTGCAGTGGTGAGGGCGCCAGGTTTTGGAGTGGTGGTTGCTGCGACCACAGTGGCGTGACACCCCCTGCCTCGACACATCACAATTGTTGTGGTTGAAAGGTTCGGGTATCGCTGTCAAGGTCTGACCGAATCGATCACCCCCCACCCTGGATGTGACGAACCAAGGTGATGAGGGACTGCCACTTGAGCCTGTCTGGTGTACCGGACTAACTGCAACACCGGTTAGCGAGTAGCCCCTGGGCGCGGGCTTGCTCGTGCCAGGCTTGGGCTTGAGCCGACACCTCAGTGCTGCCGTGGGCCAAGCGGATGCGCGATTTGGATGGATTTTGCAGTGCCTGCAGCAGCCGGGCGGGGCTGGTGTAGGGCTGGTCAGCAGGCAGCCCCTGTCTTTGCAGTTGCTCGCGCAGCTGTGCGGTGGCCACCCGGTCCGCCTGTTGGGTGGTGGGGTCAATAACCACGCCATACTGTTGGCGTGCCGCTTGCAGTGATACATAGCCGTTTACCACGTCTTGTTGCACCCGTTCTATGCTGCGCTCGGTGGGTTTACCGTAGCCACCACCGCCGCCTGAGCGAAGCGTCCAGGTGTCCCCGGCGTTAAGCATTTGCGAAAACACTTTGCCTGTGGTGTACACCACTTCGTCCTGTCCAGCACGTTGCAGCGCCACCTCGTTGCCCATGGCCGATAACCCGCCAAAAAGGCCCCACGGCCGGCACTCGACGCGCTCCATTTGCGTGTTGAACATGATCTCGGAGAGCACACGAATAACCTGCTCATTGCCTAGCCCGCCGCGAAACGTACCTGCCCCGCCTGAATCCTCGCGCAGCGCGTAGCGTTGCACCAGGAGCGGGTACTTGGCCTCTACCTGCTCGGAAGGGCCGTTGTGCGTGTCGCCGTCATTGATGGCAATGGTGGCGCTCATGCCGTCTTCGTTGTACTTGGCGCCCCAGCCGCCACCGATGAGCCCGCCCAGATACAAAAACAGCCGATCGTCCTTGGGCTGGCGACCATGCACCGAGGCTATGCACAAATCGGCATGGTGCGCGGCCACCACCTTGTCGGGAATGGCGGGGGCCAGCGCGCGAAACACCGTATCCACCACCGTCATGGGATACGTCATCCACCAGCGCATGGGCGCTGGGCGGGTAGCGTTAATTACCTTGCCCTCGGGTAAGACCACTGTTAAGGCCCGAAAGCAGCCGTCGTTAATGGGTAACTCGGTGGGGGCAACCAAGCACTTAAAGGCAACCTGCGCACAAGCAATCCCGGCAGCCTGCCCAGAGTTGTAAAACCCCTTGACCTGATCACTTACGCCCGAGAGGTCGATGGTCATGTGGTCGTCCAGTACCTTAACCTTGACTCGGATTGGAATGCGCTGGCCGAGGTTGACGCCGTCATCGTCCAAAAACGATTCGGCCTCGTACTCGCCGTCAGGCATGGCTTGCAGAGCTGCGCGGGAGGCGGCGTCGCTTTGGTTGAATATTTGCTCAATCGCAGCCAGTACCGTGTCTTTGCCGTATTTGGTGAGCAGTTGCAAAAACCGCTTTTCGCCTGTTTTAACAGTGGCAATTTGCGCGCGCAGGTCCCCCAGCGCGCGCTCGGGAATGCGCACATTCATCTCAATGATGCGAAACACGTCCTCATTGGGTTGCCCTTGCCGGTACACCTTAACAATGGGCATTTGTAGCCCCTCGGAGTAAATGTCCAGCGTCATGCCGTCCAGCGTGCCACCCACGTCTTGCCAGTGCGCCATACAGGCTGAAAATCCTTGTATTTCGCCGTCAAAAAATATGGGCACCACAAACGTCATATGGTTGAGATGACTGCCGGTGATGTAAGCGTCATTGGTAAGTAGCACATCGCCCGGAGCCATGTTGGCGTAGCCACAATCGGCAATCATTCGCTGTACGGTGTTGCTCATTCCTCGAATAAACATGGGCAGCCCAATGCCAATTGAGACGGTGTTGCCCTGCCGGTCAAACAAGCCCACGGTAAAGTCCAACGCTTCGTAAATAATCATGTTGTACGCCGTGCGCATGAGGTTGGACTTCATCTCCTCGGTGGCGGCCACCATGCCGTTGCGAATAATTTCGGTGACCACCGCGTCGTGGCGAGAGTTAGGCGTTCGGGTTTTAGTCGTTGTCATGGTTGACCTCGATGATTAGGTTACCGAATGGATCCACGGTGAGCTGGTCGCCCGAAAAAATTACGGTTGTTGAGGCGTATTCCTCAACAAGAGCTGGGCCTTGAATTTGGTTGCCCCAGAGCAAATCGCTGCGCTGGTACACGCGGGCTTGTTGCCAGCCCTCAGCCGGTGAAAAGAACACTTTGCGCTGTGTGGGTGGCGTAGTGGGTATTGCCGAGCCTTGCGCCAGTGGCGCCAGAGTGGGGCGGGGCATTTCACCCGCTACCGAGGTGCGCAGGCTCACCACCTCAGCGCGCTCGTTGGGTGAGCAGTAGCCGTAGCGCAGTTGGTGCATATCGTCAAACAGGCGTTTGATGCCCTCGGTATCGCCGCGTGCAAAGTAGTCTTGCGGTATGTCCACCGCCACGGCGTGCTCTTGCCCCACGTAGCGCATGTCTAGGCCGCGTTGCACCATGAGCGTTCCCACTTTGACAGCAGCCCGGCGGATGTCGGCTTCGCCCTCGCGCTCCATGCTCTCAAATAACGCGTTGGTTTGGGTAAAGTCCAGCAATTCAAGCGGTGTAAAGCGGGTACGCACGTAGTCGCGTCGCAAATCAGCCACCAGCATACCAAAGGCCGAAAAATGCCCAGGCGCGTTGGGAATAATCACTTTAGGCATTTGTAGCTCGCGGGCTACCAGAACGGCGTGTAGCGGCCCAGCCCCGCCAAAGGCCACCATGGGGAAATCCCTTGCGTCCAGGCCGCGCTCGGTGGTTACGCGCTGCACCACGTGCGACATGGTGACCGCGGCAATACGAATCAAGCCTTCGGCAGCCTCCTCTGCGCTGATGCCCAGCGGGTCTGCCACGTGCTGCTGCAGGGCGTGACGCGCGGCTTGGGCATCCAGGCGCATGTCGCCGCCCAAAAACCGGTCTTCAGACAAGCGACCGAGCACCAAGTTGGCATCGGTGACGGTGGGCTCGGTACCCCCGATGCCGTAGCAGACTGGTCCCGGTACCGAGCCAGCGCTTTGCGGGCCCACGCGCAAGGCATTGCCAGGTGCCAGCCGGGCGATGCTGCCACCACCAGTGCCTACCTCTTGTATGTCGATCATGGGCATTTGCACTGGCAAGCCCTCTGTGTAGCCGCCAATCATCGACTGGCTTGTCATGAGCACCTGTCCACCCAAAATCACTCCCGACTTGGCGGTGGTGCCGCCCATGTCAAAGGCAATAGCGTCTTGCAGGCCGATGTCGCGGCATAGCTCGCGCGTGCCAATTACCCCCGCCGCGGGGCCAGACTCAAGCATGCGTATGCACTCGCGTTGCGCCGTTTGCACGTCGTACAGCCCCCCGGTTGACTGCACGATTAAAAAGCCGCCACCAAACTGCTTTTCTTGCAGATGCTGCACGATCTCGCGCAAGTAAGAGCGGACCCGTGGCCCCACGTACGCGTTGGCGGCCACTGTCGAGGTACGCTCGTACTCGCGATACTCTTGCGACAACTCGTGCGAAGCCGTGATGTAAAGGCCTGGACAACGGGCTTCAAAAAAACGCTTGGCCGTAACCTCGTGTGCAGGGTTTCGATACGAGTGCAAAAACATAATTGCCAGCGCCTCTACCCCTTCACGCTCCAGTTGCTGCGCAATTGGTTCAAGTTCAGCCTCATCCAGCGCGTGCAGCACCTCACCCGAGGCGTACAGACGCTCGTCCACTTCAAAACGCAATGCGCGCTCAATTAGCGGCTGATGTTTTTTAAAAAAAAGGTTGTATGCCTCGGGGCGATTGATACGCCCGATTTCGTAAATGTCACGGAACCCACGCGTGGTTACCAAGGCCGTGCGTGCTCCGGTGCGCTCAAGTAAGGTGTTAATGGCCGTGGTGGTGCCGTGCAAAAACAAATTGGCCTGCTCAAAGCCCGAGCCGGCTTTTTGTACTCCATCGTTGATCCCGTCAATCAGCCGCTGAGGTGTGGTGAGACACTTACCCAGTCTGATTGAGCCAGTGGTTTCGTCAAAAATCGCAATGTCGGTAAAGGTGCCGCCCACATCGGCTGCGATGCGACACTCGGCAGGGTTGGCCGTCAAGATTCGTCTCCTCTTTGAGGGTGCAATGCAAGGCCCTGCGCCCATCGTAATATTCTTCTCCTACCGGCCTGAAGGCGTCAATGCCGGAGGTGACAACAAGTACGAGCTCCGTTTCCGGGCCCTAACCAACCTCGTTGGCGGCGCGCGGCAGCAACGGTTGGGGGAGGGGGCTGGTTCTCGTTTTGGGGTTTAAGTAACGGCCGGGGTCGGATCATTCGCGACCGTACCAAGACCAAAATATTGTTGTAATTGGGCTGGTAAGCGCTTTAATATTTGGTGTTTTTTTTGGTAAAGCATGGATCAAACTTTGGCTAACAATCTGGTCAACCGCTTGTGTACCGCTGCTATGGTGGTGCTGTCGGTGACCATGGTGGTTGCTTGTATCGCCTGGAACCTTGAGCTGCCGGTGCGTCTGGGGTATGCGGTGCTCAAGCAGCAGTACATGGCGCTGCAGTTGGGATTGGCGCTTACGCTGTTTTATTTATCGCAGGTAATTGCTTGGCCGAACGCCGTTTGGAGACAGGCGTTGCATGGGCTGGTTGGGGTGGTGGCGTTTGGCGCTCTGATGTATGCCGCTTGGGATTTCGACTGGTTACTCAAAGAGCAAGCGTACAGGCCGTGGCAGATCGCAGTGGTTGGCACCGTGGTGGTGGTAACGGTGATGCATGGGATACAACGCCTCGCCGGCAACATGTTGACGGCAATAGTGGCTGTGTTTTTTGCATACGCCTTTGTGGCTGACCAAGTGCCGGGACGGCTCATCGGCAATGCGGTGTCGATTAAGGAGTTGGTGCAGTACGTTGGTTTTGATCCCAGTGCGGTATTTGGCTCACCTTTGGCGGTCGGCACCGTTGTTGTTGTGCTATTTGTGTTTTTTGGACAGTTGCTGTTTGCCGCCGGAGGTGGCGCATTTTTGACTGATTTGGCCATGGCCTTTACTGGCAAATCCCGGGGTGGGAGCGCCAAGATTGCTGTGGTCGGATCGGCCCTATTTGGCTCCATCTCGGGTAGTGCGGTATCGAATGTGGTAACCACTGGCGTGATCACCATCCCTCTGATGCAGCGCGGAGGATACTCGCGCCAGGACGCTGGTGCGGTGGAAGCGGTGGCGTCAACCGGTGGGCAGTTGACGCCGCCCATCATGGGAGCAGCGGCGTTTTTAATGGCTGAGTTTTTGGAGCTCCCATACAGTGCTGTTGCCGCGGCAGCCCTGATCCCGGCATTGCTCTACTACGTAAGCGTGTTTGCTCAGGTAGACCTAATCGCCGGGCGCGATAACGTTGTACAGGTCGAAGCGTCGCAGCTACGCCTGCATGAGGTGTTGCAAAAAGGTTGGCACTTTTTGCTGCCTATTGCCGTGCTTTTGGCTTGCTTATTCGTTTGGAACATGGACCCTGAGGACGCCGCAATTGTTGCTGCAGCACTGGTGTTGGTTCTTGGCTGGATTCGGGGATACGGGGATCAACGCCTAACTTGGTCCCGCCTGCTGACAGTGGTGCGAGAAACCGCTGAGTCCATGGTAAGTTTGATACTCATTGTTGCTGCAGCGGGCTTTGTGATTGGGGTACTTAACATCACGGGGCTGGGCTTTGCACTGACGTTGCTGCTGGTTGATAGCGTTGGCACATCGATCCTTTTGTTGTTGTTGGTCGCTGCAAGCATTTGTATGGTCTTAGGTATGGGCATGCCCACATCGGGGGTTTATGTGCTGTTGGCCGCACTTGTCGCGCCAGCATTGGTCGAGGCCGGAATCACGCCGATGGCTGCACATTTATTCATTCTTTATTTCGGTATGCTGTCGATGATCACGCCGCCCGTTGCACTGGCGTCTTTTGCTGCGGCCACGATTGCCCAAGCCAGTCCGTTGGGTACAGCACTGGCGAGCATACGAGTTGGTTGGGCCTCCTTTGTGATACCTTTTGTGTTCGTTGCCTCACCCGAACTGCTGCTCGATGGTGAATGGCCTGATATCGTGTCTTCTACGTTTGGTTCGGTGGTTGGAATACTCGGTGTGACGAGCGCCATGATCGGATTTTGGCGCGGTCCAGTGGGTCCTGTTGTGCGGGGGGCGATGGCGGGCTTAGCATGTTTGGCGCTGCCACTGGGAGTGTTTCCCGGGCTGCAGGCCTGGCATCTCCCGAGTGCCATCTTATTGGCGTTGGTGCTGTTGTGGCTTACATTTCGTCCGCAGATGAAGTTTAATGGCGGCTGACTGTTGGTTGGCATGGGTTTTATTGACAGATAGGAGTAATACAAGTGAAGAAACATATGCTCTCACTCGCCGCGGCCGCTTTTCTTGTGGCGGGGGCATCGAGCGCGACAGCGCAGGTGGTAAAGATCGCAACAGGGGCGCAAGGTTCATTGGCGTTCAGTTCGGGGCAAGCTGTAGCCAAAGTGGCCAATGCCAACGGAATTGTGGCAAGAGCTCAGCCATTGGTTGGCTATTTGCCGCTCATTGACAACGCTGAGGTGGATTTTGGGTTTGCCAATGGTGCAGAAACCGCCTTTGCTTTTACGGGCTCGGGCAATTACGACCGCAAGCACCCCAATTTGAGGCTCGTTGGTGTGATGTTCTCGATGACCACGGGTTTGATGGCACCTTGTGACCTCGGCCTGCAGTCAATCAACGATGTCAAAGCAAAGGCCAAAGATTTGCGTATTGCTTCGGGGTATACCTCCTCAACCATCATCCCGTACTACATTGCTGGGGGACTGGCCACAGCGGGGTTGTCTTATGGCGACCTCAAACAGGTGCCTGTGGCTAGCTTTGTCGCAGGTATCAATGCGCTGGGGGATGGTTTAGTGGATATTGCCCTGGTTAGTTTGAACAACGGCGCAGGCAAAAAAGCGGCTGTTAAGCTCAAAGGTCGGGGTGGGCTGTGTTATGTCTCGCTCAACGACTCGCCCGATGCGATCAAAGCGATGCGGTCGCATTTGCCTGCGAGCGCAGTGAAGTCGTTCCCCAAGAATCCGAAGATTAATGGTCTAGAAAATTACGATGCCAACATCATGACCATTCCATGGATGCTGATGAGCAACAGCAAAACCAACGATGATTTGGTTTACAACATGGTGAAAGCTGTGGCTGAAAACAAAGACGACCTTACGGCCTCGTTCCCACTCTTTCGTGGTGCCGACAAGGCCTCCATGGCCCCGGGCAATGACATGCCTTACCATCCCGGCGCGCTGCGCTATTACAAAGAGGCCGGGATTAGCGTAGGTAACTAAAGGACTTGAAACCGGGCCTGCCACCCGCCTCCAAATCGAGGGGGTGGTGGTTCGGTCTCTCCCACCGCTTGGCGCCAAACTCTGGCCCAATCAGCCAAAAACTCCCACCCTTACTGTTTAAGGGTGGGAATTGTCAGAATGCCAGAGCAATTACACAGTTTGTTACACAGAGCCTGTTTTTGAGGCTAACCCATTGAAATAGCTCAATAAATCGACGGGCGGCTCATATGTTAATCCGCAGGTCGCAGGTTCGAGCCCTGCTCGGGGAGCCACCCGGTCATCGGTCCACCAGAGCGACCAAAAATTATCTGCTTGGCCCATGAGGCAAAGTGCCTGCTTAATCCATCGACAGTTGTTCGTCCATACGCTTGTTATCTAACAACGCCCAGTGTTCGATTAACACGCCTTCACGAATCTGAAACAAGTCCATCACGTCGATGTTTATCACCTTGCCTGTAGGTGGCAAATCACCAAAAGGCCCGGTGTGGGTACCTTTGACTTTCAATCGAACCAAAACCTTTTCGCCTTCAGCGACAAAATCGAGTAGGGGCAGTTCCAAGTCGGGAAAGGCAGGCATCAATACATCATGCAGCTGCATGACCCCCTCAGGCCCACGAACTGTGAATGGCAGACCGGGATCGTGGCGCACAAAATCGCTGGCGATGTGTTGTCGCATCCAGGCTTCGTCTTTGGCCAGAAAAGCACGAAAGTACTCGCGGCAAAGCTGTTTGTTGTTTTCCAGGGTGTTCATTGTTGACTCCTTGTGTTGATTTTGAAAAGAGGGAATAAGGTTGGCAGAGCGGTGCGGCCCAGGCCTGTGAGGTGGATGTACAAGTTGACGCAATGCATGGCTGGTTTTCTTGATGAGCCAATCAGTGCATGATGTGGCCACCATCCACCACCATGGTTTGACCCGAGACAAAGCTGGATAAATCAGAGAGCATGTACAACGCGGTGCCGACCAGATCGTTTGGGCGTTGCTCACGAGCAAGGGATCGCGCCTTTAAAAAGCTTTGTTGCCATTCGATGGGGCGGTTCTTGGTGGCGCCGGTGATAACGAAGCCGGGTGCAATGCAGTTAACGCGTACCCCAGCTTCGCCTACTTCTTTAGCCAGGCCTTTGGTCATGGCAATGACGGCACCCTTGGAAGCGACGTAGTGCAAATAACCTGGCTGGCCGGCCACAGCAACCACTGAGGCGATGTTCACGATGGAACCACTTTTTTGTTTTCGCATGGATGGCATGACAGCACGACAACACTTCCAAATGCCCTTGACGTTGACCGCCAGTATTCGGTCCCAGACTTCATCGGTCAGTTCCTCAAACGGTGTGAGCTTGACCTCTCGAAAGTAAGCGGCGTTGTTAATCAAGCCGTCTATACGACCAGTGGCTGACAAGGCCGCACTTGCCATGGTTTCGGTGGAGGCGTCGTTGCTGACGTCAACGTTGACGTAGGTTGCCGCGGCGCCACGCTCGTGGATCAACGATAGCGTTTCTTCGGCGTCATTCATGTCGGCTGCCACAACATGGGCGCCATGCTCGGCTGCCGCCAGCGCGAACGCTTGGCCAATGCCGGTGGAGGCACCGGTGACAATAATGGTCTTTCCTGTGAGCAGGGGCATGCTATTCATGGGCTGTATCCTTTGGCGTGTTTAAGAGCAGAGCGAATAAAAGTGCATTGAGTGGGTGTCCATCCTTGGGTGCTTGTCAGCTTGTTTGAGACGGGTTGGCGGCGTGGCCCTCACGCCATTGCAGTTCCGCCTGGTCCCAGGCTGCAAGCGCTTGAAGATCGGGCACCCAGGCCAAACCCGATTTGGCATCCGACGACGCAGCTTCGGGGGTAACGAGCACATCGAGTAACGCGGGGCGATTGGCCAGTGCACGTTGAATTGCCATGGGTAGATCGTCGGCGCGCGCCACGCGCTCGGCATGCAGTCCAAAGGCTCGTGCCATGGCGGCATAGTCGGCAAATTGCAAGCGCGTCCCGACCACTTGACCATGTGTTTGGGCTTGATCGCGCACCTCGATGGCCCAGGCGCCGTTGTTGGCCACCACGATCATTAGGGGCGCTTGGTGTCTTGCGGCAGTGCAAATTTCCATGGCGTTGAAGCCAAATGCACCGTCTCCTGTGGCCACAACGACCGGCTCATCCTGATTCAACAAAGCCGCCGCGATGCCAAACGGTGTACCAATGCCAATGCAGCCCAAGGGGCCTGGGTCAAGGTAGCGTGTGGCCGATAATCCGACACGGGCAAAGCTGAGGAAATCACCGCCATCGGCGATTACGGTTGCCTTGGACCCAAGTGCGTCGTTGAGTGCGGCCAGTAGCGTGTTGGGGTGCATCAAGCCGTCGTTACCGGCTGGTGCAGTGCGCATGGATTGGATATAAGCCGCAGCTTTGTGGCAGTGTTTTTGATGCAGTGCATGTTGCCATTTGGTCCGCTCGGTGGAGCTCACCCGATCGCCGGCTTGCGTCAGTAGGGCAGCGATGGTTGGTTTGACCGATGCCAAGATTTCAACTTCGCCACGACGGTTATCGCGTAACTCCGCTGCGTTATCGGCGACGCGGATTAGTCTTGCATTTTTGAAAACCGCAGGTGACCCAAAAGCCAGTTGAAAGTCCAGTTTGCGGCCGAGTAACAGCACCACGTCTGCTTGTGCCATCACGCTCCCGCGCAGTGCACCCACCTGG
>RFXW01000066.1 GCA_009921245.1 Candidatus Fonsibacter lacus
GGGCTGTTGGTGTTGCCACTGGTGATGGTGGGCATGGCCCCAGCGTCTACCACGCGCAGCCCTTGCACCACGTCACCCGCGCCGTTGCGCACACGCATGCGGCCGTCGAGTACCGCCATGGGGTCGTGGTTGCCGCCCATGGCGGTGGTGCCCACCGGATGAAAAATGGTGGTGGCAATGTCGCCCGCCAAGCGCGCCAAATCGTCGTCGCTTTGGTATTGCACGCCTGGCTTAACCTCTTGCGGGGCAAACGCTGCCATGGCCGGCTGCTGGGCAATACGCCTGGCCACACGCAGCGATTCGGCGGCTACCAAGCGGTCTTCGTCGGTGGCCAAGTAATTGGGCGCAATCGCCGGCGCGGCATCCGCGTTGGGGCTTTGAATATGCACCGTGCCACGACTGGTGGGGGCCAGGTTGCACACGCTGGCGGTGATGGCATCAAAGCTGTGCAAGGGCTCGCCAAAGGCGTCTAGGCTAAGCGGCTGAACATGAAATTGAATGTTGGGCCACGCCAGTGAATCGCGGCTGCGCGTAAAAATGCCGAGTTGGCTGGGCGCCATGCTCATGGGGCCGGTGCGGCGCCACAAATACTCCAAACCAATGCGCGCCTTGCCCCACCAATGATTGGCCAAGGTGTTAAGGGTGCGGGTGTTGGAGACTTGAAACACCGCTCGAATTTGCAAATGGTCTTGCAAATTTGCACCTACCCCAGGCAAGTCGATCACGGGCGTAACGCCGGCGCGCTGCAGCACCTGCGCCGGGCCAATGCCCGACACCTGCAACAGCTGCGGTGAGCCAATGCTGCCAGCGGCCAACACCACCGCGTGGCGCGCCTGCACGTCTATTACCTGCTGCCCACGCAGCACCTGCGCGCCGGTGCATTGCCAACCCGATTCGGTGGCTTGCAACTGCAACCGCTGCACGTGCGCGCGCGTCCATACCGTGAGGTTGGGGCGGTGTTGTACCCCGCGCAAAAAGGCCTTGGTGGTGTTCCAGCGCAAGCCTTGATGCTGGTTGACTTCAAAGTACCCCACGCCCTCGTTGGTGCCGCCGTTGAAGTCGGCGGTGGCAGCAATACCCGCTTGTTCAGCGGCTTGCGCAAAGGCATCGAGCACCTCCCAGCGCAAGCGTTGTTTTTCTACGCGCCACTCGCCGCCCGCGCCGTGCAAGGCGGCAAAGGCGGGGTCACCGTCGCCGCCGGGGTCGAGCCGGTAATGCCCCTCGTGCGCGATAAAGTCGGGCAAGCAAGCCTGCCAGCGCCACTCGGGCTCGCCGGTGCACTCGGCCCAGTGGTCGTAGTTGTGGCTTTGTCCACGCATGTAAATCATGCCGTTGATGCTGCTGCAGCCACCCAGCGCCTTGCCGCGCGGGTAGCGCAGGCTGCGTCCGTTAAGGCCAGCGGCGGGCTCGGTTTGGTACATCCAATCGGTGCGCGGGTTGCCTATGCAATACAAATAGCCCACCGGTATGTGGATCCGCTGGCGCTCCAGCGCTGCATGATGCTTTTTTGCTTGGTGTAAAAGCGCACACCTTCTTCGCCGTAGGCGTGCATGTCACCAAACAAGCTGCGTTTCCAGCCGCCAAAGCCATGCCATGCCATGGGCACCGGGATTGGCACATTCACGCCCACCATGCCCACTTGCACACGCCGCGCAAATTCACGCGCCACGTTGCCGTCGCCGGTAAAGCAGCTCACGCCGTTGCCAAATTCGTGTGCGTTGATGAGGTCGAGCGCTTGGGCAAAGGTTGGCACACGCACGCACGCCAGCACCGGGCCAAAAATTTCTTCGCGGTAAATTTTCATGTCGGGTGTAACGTGATCGAACAGCGTGCCCCCCAACCAAAAGCCTTGTTCGCAGCCGCTGCCGGCGCGCGCGCCGTCAAAACCCCGGCCGTCCACCGCCAAGGTGGCGCCTTCGGCGACACCGGATTCAATGTAGCCTTCAATGCGCGCCTTGGCCGCGGCCGTGACAATCGGGCCCATTTCAGCGGCAAGGTTGGTGCCGTCGAGCACCTTAAGCGTTTGGGCACGCTCGGCCAGGCGCGGCACGATGCGGTCTGCCACGTCGCCCACCAACACCGCCACGCTGATGGCCATGCAACGCTCGCCCGCTGAGCCATAGGCGCTGCCAATCAGGGCGTCCACGGCTTGGTCAAGGTCGGCATCGGGCATGACCACCATGTGGTTTTTGGCACCTCCCAAGGCCTGCACGCGCTTGCCGTGGTGGGCGCCGGTTTCGTAGATGTAGTTGGCAATCGGCGTGGAGCCTACAAAGCTAATGGCTTTGACATCGGGGTGATCAAGCAGCGCGTCCACGGCTTCTTTGTCGCCTTGCACCACGTTAAACACGCCATCGGGTAGGCCCGCTTGCTTAAGCAAGTCGGCCATCATGAGGCTGGGCGTGGGGTCCAGCGGGCTGGGCTTGAGCACAAAGGTGTTGCCGCAAGCAATGGCCAGAGGGAACATCCACATGGGCACCATGACCGGAAAATTAAACGGCGTGATACCCGCCACCACGCCCAACGGCTGGCGCATGGTCCAATTGTCGATGCCGGTGGAGACTTGGTCGGTGTAGTCGCCCTTGAGCAGTTGCGGCACACCGCAGGCAAATTCCACCACCTCAATGCCGCGCGTAACCTCGCCTTGCGCGTCGGTGAACACCTTGCCGTGTTCGGCGGTGATGGCGCGCGCCAAGTCGTCGCGATGCCGGTTGAGCAACTCTAAAAACTTAAACATCACGCGCGCGCGGCGAATGGGGGGGGTTTCAGACCAACCGGCAAACGCGGCCTGCGCCGCGGCCACGGCGGCGCCCACTTGCTGCGCGTTGGCCAAGGCCACTTCGCCGCTGATGGCGCCGGTGGCCGGGTTGGTTACGGGCTGGCGGCGTTGGTTGTCGGCCAATACTGCGCCGCTGATGTAGTGGCCAATAAGGGGAGGGGTGGTTGCGTTCATGGGTGGGGTGTCCTGACTTTTTTAAAAGTTGAATTGGGTCGGTGGGGCGTGGCCGCGGCCTAGCGCCCGCCGCCAATGTCGATCAGACTGGCGGTGGTGTAGGGTGAGTCGTTGCCCAGCAGCCACACCGCAGCGTGTGCCACCTCGTGGGCGGTGCCCGCGCGCCCCATGGGCACGGTTGGGGCAAGGTCGCGCACGCGGTTGGGCAGGCCGCCGCTGGCGTGGATTTCGGTATCGATCAGGCCGGGGCGCAGGGCGTTCACACGCACGCCCTCGGCGGCCACCTCGCGCGCCAAGCCCAGGGTGAAGGTGTCAATGGCGCCCTTGCTTGCAGCGTAGTCAACGTATTGGCCGGCGCCGCCCAGGCGCGCCGCGGCGCTGCTGATGTTGACAATGCTGCCGCCCGCGCCGCCGTGGCGGGTGCTCATGCGCCGCACCGCCTCGCGCGCGCACACCATGGCGCCGAGCACGTTGATGCGCAGCATGCGCTCAAGGCGTTGCCAACTCATGTCGTCGACACGGCAGGGCACGTCGACCACGCCGGCGTTGTTGATTAGGCCGCCCAGCGGCGGGCATTGCGCATCGATGCTGGCAAACAAGCGCAGCAAGTCGGGCTCGCTGGCGACATCGGCGGCCATGGCCCAGGCCTGCCGCCCTTGGGCTTGAACCGCTTGCACCACGCGCTCGGCGGCTTGGGCGTTGTGCTGGTAGTTCACCACCACGTCCCAGCCTTGGCGCGCGGCCAATTCGGCGCACGCTGCGCCTATGCCCCGGCTGGCGCCGGTAATTAGCACCGTTTGGCTCATGTTGTCTCCTGTGGCTTAACTATAACGCGCACCCGAGGCGCCAAGGCGCACATCAGCTCGTAGGCAATGGTGTGCGCGGCTTGCGCCACCTCGTCAATCGGCAGCTCGGCGCCGCTGGGGCTGCGGCCCCACAGCACCACCTCGGCGCCCACGCCGACCGAGGGGTTTTGCGCCAGCGCCGGGGCCAAGTCCACCGCCAACATGTCCATGCTGACCCGCCCAATCAGTGGGCAGCGCACCCCTTGCACCAGCACCGGCGTGCCGTTGGGCGCATGGCGTGGGTAGCCGTCGGCGTAGCCACACGCCACCACGCCCATGGTGGTGGGGGTATGGGCGGTGTAGGTGCCCCCGTAGCCCACTTGGTCGCCAGGCTGCAGGCTTTGGGTGGCAATGATTTGGCTGGCCAAGGTCATGGTGGGCTGCAGGCCCCAATCGGAGGCCCGGTGCAAGGGCGCATCGGGCGCGGCACCGTAAAGCGCAATGCCCGGGCGCACCCAATCGGCTGCGGTGGCTTGGGTATGGCCCAAGGTGGCGGCGCTGTTGGCCAAACATACCGGGGCTTGCAAGCCCTCGGTGGCTTGCTGCCAAAGGCGCAACGGTTGCGCAATACCGTTGGGTTGATCGGCGTTGGCAAAGTGCGTCATAAGCGTCACGCCGTCTACCTGTGGCATGGCCTGCAGCCGCGCCCAGGCCGCGCGCAGCGCAGCGGCGTGAAAGCCCAAGCGGTTCATGCCCGAGTTGAACTTCAGGTACACGTGGTGTGGCTGCTGGGTTTTGTGCGCGGCCAACCAGTCAAGCTGGGCGGCGTGGTGCACCACGTGCCACAGTTGCAACGTGGAGCACAGCTCAAGGTCACGTGGCTCAAATACCCCTTCTAGCAGCAACAGTGGGCCACGCCAACCAAGCTCGCGCAACAAGCGCGCCTCGGCCAGGTCTAGGCAGGCCAGCCCATCGGCCGCGCGCAAGGCAGGCCACACCCGCTCAATGCCGTGGCCGTAGGCGTTGGCTTTAACCACCGCCCATATCCGCGCCGTGCCCGCGCGGCGGCGCAGTTCAGCCAGGTTATGCTGCAGGGCCAATACATCAACGGTGGCAACAATAGGGCGGGGCATGGCAAGGGCTCTTGGTGGCGGCAGGTGCCATCATGCTATAAACGCGGTCGCTACCGATTAACCAGCACACGGATCGCGAATGACGCTCTATTGTCCCGCATGAAAGCGGGCTTTTACACCATCATGTCGGCGCAGTTTTTTAGCTCGCTGGCTGATAACGCGTTGTTCGTGGTGGCCGTGGAGCTGCTACGCACCCAAGACCTACCGGTTTGGCAACAAGCGGCTCTGGTGCCCATGTTTGCCCTTTTTTATGTTGCGCTGGCGCCGTTTGTCGGCGCCTTTGCCGACTCGCGCCCAAAAGGGCAGGTCATGCTGATCAGCAACTGCATTAAGGTGGTGGGGTGTTTGATGATGCTGTTTGGCTCGCACCCGCTGCTGGCGTACGCGGTGGTGGGGCTGGGTGCGGCGGCCTACTCGCCGGCCAAGTACGGCATTTTGACCGAGTTGTTGCCCCCGTCGCAGTTGGTTAAGGCCAACGGCTGGATCGAGGGGCTGACGATTGGCTCGATTATTTTGGGCGTGTTGCTCGGCGGGCAGCTGGTGGGGCCGCTGATGGGCGAGGGGTTGCTGGCCTTGGCCACGCCGTGGGCGGCCACGCTTGGTATTACCACCCGGGTTGACGCGGCCATTGCCAGTTTGGTGTTGGTGTACGCGTTGGCGGCG
Organism: Candidatus Fonsibacter lacus; assembly: GCA_009921245.1. Classification (GTDB taxonomy): domain Bacteria; phylum Pseudomonadota; class Gammaproteobacteria; order Burkholderiales; family Burkholderiaceae_C; genus RS62. Next base: position 5,535 of record RFXW01000066.1, read on the forward strand.
TGGATCAACGCGTATATTCCGCACACCGGTGCCACGCCGCGCGCCATGCCGCGCAATTGGCTGCGCTTGCTGCCCGATTTTGCGCAGTGCAACTCGCGTCTGTGGCGCGACAAACTGGGACAAATTTCGCTGGCCACCACCACCTTGTTTTGGGGGGTCAGCGGCAACCTGCGCTACATCGTGCTGGCCTGGGCGGCGGTGGCGTTGCAATACGACACCACGCAGGCCTCAAGCCTGGTGGGGGTGGTGGCCATTGGCACGGCGGCGGGCGCGGTGCTGGCGTCCTGGCATATGCGGCTGGACAAAGCCACGCGCGTGATGCCCATGGGCATCACCATGGGGCTGCTGGTGATACTCATGGTGTGGATAGACAACGTATGGGTTGCAGCGCCGTTTTTGGTGGCCATGGGCGCGCTGGGTGGCTACTTGGTGGTGCCCATGAATGCCTTGTTGCAACACCGCGGGCACAACCTCATGGGCGCCGGGCGGTCGATTGCCGTGCAAAACTTTAATGAACAAGCCTGTATTTTGGGGCTGGGTTTGGCCTACACCCTAAGCACGGGTTTGGGCGTGTCGGCGTTTGAAGCCATTGCCGGGTTTGGCCTGCTGGTGGCTGGCACGATGTGGCTGATTCAGCGCTGGCACCGTTACAACGAGCGCCACCACCCGCAAGAGCTGGCGCGTTTGCTGGAAATCGCGCGCCGCGACGACACGCACCGGCCCTAAGCTTGGGCGGTTTGGTTGGCCGGCAGCGGCGCGTTGTACCCGGGGCTGGCGTTTGGGTTGGGGTTGCTTAGGGCGTCGTCGAGCACCTCAAGCCAGTGGCGCACCGGCACGCTGGCGCCACCTTGCAGGTGCGTAATACAACCCACATTGGCCGACACCACCACCTCGGCGGGCTTGGGCGCCAAGGCCTGTAATTTGCGTTGGCGCAGTTGTTCACTCAGTTTGGGCTGCAGCACCGAATACGTGCCCGCCGAGCCGCAACATAGGTGCGCATCGGTGTTGGCCACGCGCGTGGCGAAGCCCAGCGCCGCCAACTGAGCGGGCAAGTCGTTGACTTGCTGCCCGTGCTGCAGCGTGCATGGCGGATGCACCACCAACGCCGGTTGTTGCGCCGCCTTGGCGGCCACCAAGGGTTGCAAGGCATCAAGCCACTGCGGCAGGCACTCGGCGGCGTCGCGTGTCATGGCGCTGATGCGCGCCGCGCGCTCGGCGTAAGCCGGGTCGTTGCGCAGCACATGACCGTAGTCTTTCACCATCACGCCGCAGCCCGATGCGTTCATAAGCAAGCCCTGCATGCCGTCTTGCTGCAGCAACGGCCACCACGCGTCGATGTTGGCGCGCGCCTGTTGCAAGGCACGCGCTTCGTTGCTTAGGTGATAAGCCAACGCGCCGCAGCAGCCCGCTTGCGGCGCCAGCACGGCTTGAATGCCCATGGCGTCAAGCACACGGGCGGTGGCCACATGCACATTGGGCAGCATGGCGGGTTGCACGCAGCCGGCGAGCAACAGCATTTTTTTTGCATGGGTGCGCGTGGGCAAGGCGCGGGTGGCTTGCGCTTCGGGCACCTTGGCCTGCAGCGCAGCCGGCAACCAGGCGCGCACGCGCTGCCCCAAGCGCATGGCTGGCGCAAACGCCGCCGAGGTTAAACCGTGCACCAGCGCCGCGCGCAGCGCACGCTGCCACCACACACGTGGCACCTGGGCGTCTACCACGCGGCGGCCAATATCCACCAATTCGCCGTAATGCACGCCGCTGGGGCACGTGGTTTCGCAGTTGCGGCAGGTGAGGCAGCGGTCCAAATGCTGTTGGGTTGAAGCGGTGGCGGGCGCGCCCTCTAAAACTTGCTTGATCAGGTAAATACGCCCGCGCGGCCCGTCGAGCTCGTCGCCCAACAGCTGGTAGGTGGGACAGGTGGCGGTGCAAAAGCCACAGTGCACGCACTTGCGCAAAATCGCCTCGGCCGCCTGACCATCGGCGGTGTTGGCAAAAGCAGGGGCAAGTTGGGTTTGCATGGTGGCGAACCTTTAACTGGGCAGGCGCTGGGTGTTAAGCACCCCGTGCGGGTCAAACGCTTGGCGCAAGCGCGCACCAATGCGCGCCGCCGCCGGCTGAGGGGTGTCGAATACACCCAAGGCCTTGTCGGCCTCGGGGTGGGCGCGGCTGGCGCGCACCATGGTGGCGTGCCCGCCCACAGCGCGGGCGGCTTGGCGCAAAGGCTCGGCGTGCGCGGCACTGGCCCAAAGCCAGCGCTGGGTGCCGTGCCAATCGATCAACTGGGGCGGCAACTCGGCCAATGCTCCGGTGTTGGGCGGCACGCTTAGGCGCCACAAACAGGCCTGGTCGTTGGGCGGCTCTACAAAAAACGGCAGGGTTTGGTGCCGCGCCGCCTCCCAATCGGTGGCGTCGGCCTCGGCGCTTAAGGCCTGGGCGGCGTACCCCTCGGCCTGGGCTTGTTGCAGCAAGCGTTGCTGGGCTGCTTGCACCGCCGCCGCCGCGCCACGCAAGCGCAGGTACAAGTGGCCACCGCCATCGTGCTGCACCCAATGCGAGGCCCACAGCGGCAACGGCTGCGCACGCCAGCGCGCCAACCAATGCAACGCCTGAGCGGCAGGAACCTCAAAGTGCAGCGTGGCACTGGCCACGGGCAAGGGCAGCACCTTAAGCGAAACCTCGGTGATCACCGCCAACGTGCCCAAGCTGCCAGTCATAAGGCGGCTCACGTCGTAGCCGGCCACGTTTTTCATAACCTGCCCACCGTAGCGCAGCCGTTGGGCACGGCCGTTAAGAATTTCTACACCCAACACGTAGTCACGCACGCCGCCCACACTGGCACGCGAAGAACCAGCCAAGCCCGCGGCCACCATGCCGCCCACTGTGCCTTGGTTGTTGAACAACGGCGGCTCAAACGGTAAAAACTGTCCTTTGTCGGCCAATGTGGCTTGCAGCTCGGCCAAAGGCGTACCGGCCAACGCCGTAATAACCAGCTCGGTGGGTTCGTAAGCCAACACCCCGCGTAAATCGGTGGTGGGCAATGGCTCACCGCGCAGCGGGTTGCCGTAAAAGTCTTTGCTGCCGTGGCCCACCACACGCAAAACGCGGCCATCGGCCGCGGCTGCGCGTAGTTGATCTTGAATCGTATCGATTGGGCTGGGCATGGGGCGCATGTTACCTAACGGGCACCCCAGCCCAAGCCCACGGCGGGTTTAGCCGTTGTAGGCGCTCTCGCCGTGCGAGGTGATATCCAAGCCTTCGCGCTCGGCCTCTTCGGCTACCCGCAAGCCCATTACCACCGACACCACCTTTAGGGCAATGTAAGCCACCACAGCCGACCACACAATGGTGATCAATACCCCTTCGGCCTGCACCAGCACCTGGGCACCAATGGCAAAGTCGTCGCCGCCGGTGCCACCCAAGCCAGGCGCAGAAAACACGCCGGTGAGCAACGCCCCCACAATGCCGCCAATGCCGTGAATGCCAAACACGTCCAACGTGTCGTCTGCGCCGAGCATCTTTTTAAGGCCGGTAACACCCCAGAGGCAAATAAAGCCTGCGGCCAAACCGATTGCAATGGCGCCCATGGGGCCCACCGAACCACAAGCCGGCGTAATGCCCACCAAGCCCGCCACGGCACCCGAAGCGGCACCCAGCATAGAGGCTTGGCCACGCATCAGCGCCTCGCCCAAGCTCCAGGCCAACACCGCTGCGGCAGGGGCCAGCAAGGTGTTAATAAATGCCAAGGTGGCGCCAGACGTGGCCTCAAGGTTGGAGCCAGCGTTAAAGCCAAACCAGCCCACCCACAGCATGGCGGCACCCACCATGGTGAAGGTTAGGTTGTGCGGCTTAATGGCTTCTTGCCCATAGCCCAAACGCTTGCCCAGCACATACGCTGCCACCAAGCCCGCCACACCCGAGTTGATGTGCACCACCGTGCCACCGGCAAAGTCGAGCGCGCCTTTGTCGAGCAAATAACCGCCCGCACCCCACACCATGTGCGCCACAGGCAAGTACGCAAAGCTAAACCACAGCACGCAAAACAGCAGCACCGCGGCAAACTTCATGCGCTCGGCAATGGAGCCACAAATAAGTGCACAAGTAATGCCAGCAAACGTGGCCTGAAAGGCAATAAAGATGTACTCGGGAATTTTTACGTTGTCGGTGAACGTATCGGCCAAACTATCGGGCGTGATACCCAGCAAAAACATTTTGCTTAGGTCGCCAATAATCAAACCCTCGGCGCCAAACGCCAACGAGTAGCCGTATACCGCCCACAACACGGCAATAAGCGAAAACACCACCATCACCTGCATCAAAATGCTCAGCATGTTTTTGCTGCGCACCAAGCCGCCATAAAACAGCGCCAAGCCGGGCACCGTCATCATGACCACCAACAGGGTAGAGAGCATCATCCACGACACATCACCCTTGTCTACCACCGGCGCGGCCTGGGCCAGCGCCGCACCCGAAGCTGCCAACGCAGGCAGCGCCACTGCAGCGAGTTTTGTAAAGATATTCATTGCAATCGTTCCTTTGATTTTTTGCAAAAGGTTGTAGCCCTGCGCGCTACAGCGCGGCCGCGCCCGACTCACCGGTGCGGATACGCAGCACCTGCTCCACGGCGGTTACAAAAATCTTGCCGTCGCCAATCTTGCCGGT
>RFXW01000067.1 GCA_009921245.1 Candidatus Fonsibacter lacus
GCGCACCCAGCAGCTGGTCAACGATGGTTTGGTGGCAGACGCCGACCTAGCTGACGCAGGCGTAATATTTGGCACTGGGTTCGCACCGTTTCGAGGCGGCCCTTTGCATTGGAGCCGCACAGATAAAGCAGACGCATAACAATCGCCCCACCAGTGCCCCTCTTGGGCACTGGCTGTGGCATACAACCGAAGGTAGGCTTACTTGACGAATCAAATCGCCTTTGTGTCGCATGGCGGCGGCCCAAGACCACTGCTTGGCGACCCGCAGCATAAAACGCTGGTGGCCGCGTTGCATACCATGGCCACTCGACTCGCCCAACCCAAGCATATTGTGGTCATCAGTGCGCATTGGGAAAGTGATCCGATCAAGATCACAGCCAGCGAGTCGCCCCCTTTGTTTTTTGATTACTACGGTTTTCCTGAAGAAGCCTATCGGCTCCAATACCCAGCGCCCGGCGCGCCGCTGCTCGCTGAAAAACTCGCTCGCACGCTGACCGGTGCCGGCTTTGACGTCACTCTGGACGCAGAGCGTGGCCTGGACCACGGGGTGTTTGTGCCGTTGATGCTGATGTACCCCAACGCCCATGTTCCGGTGCTGCAAATATCGTTGTCTTCCACACTCGATGCCGCCACCCACATCGCCCTGGGCGAGGCGTTGGCCGCACTGGATGAAGACGGTATTTTGTTTTTAGGCTCGGGATTTACCTTTCACAACATGCGTGCCTTTGCTACCGATCAAAACGACATTCGCCAGGCCAATCACGCCTTTGAGGACTGGTTGGAGGCCACCCTTCATGGCGAGAATATAAACCGCGACAGCATCAAACAACGCCTGATTGGCTGGGAAACCGCACCGGGTGCCAGACTGTGTCACCCCCGAGAAGAACACTTGTTGCCCTTACACGTTTGTTTTGGAATCGCTGGCCGTGGCGCCGATGAGGTGATCTCCGTACAGGCGCTGAATAAGCGCGCATCAAACTATCTATGGCTTAATTAAGTACCGAGCCTTTTAAACTGCCTCGCAAGCCTCGGGCGTTAGCCAACACCCTTGTTCGCGCAGGTGGTGCTGGATCGCGCTTACCTCACCCATTCCCTGCGCTGTGAATGCGGCGGCAACCCCTGCAGCCTGCCCTGTCACCATGGCGGTGCCCATCACGCGAATGGCAGCGCCAGCCAGTCGATCACCATCAGCCAAACGGCCTGCGGCGAATAAATTGGCGGTGTTTTTTGAGTGCAAACAACTCAAAGGAATTTGATAGGCCCCTTTTTGTGGCGGGTAATCAAAGCTGCTGCTCCAATCCTTGCGGTCGTGCCACTCCGCACCCCATGCCCCCAGCCCAATCACATCGTTGAAGCGCGCCCTGTTTTGCACGCTGTCCCATGTCAACTGCCCAAGACTATCAATATGGCGTGATTCACGGGTGCCAATCTCAGGGCCGGTTGATACCAAGTACGCATGCTCGCATCCCTTGATTCCTTGAATCGCGTAAAGGTAGTCCCACGCCTGGCGCCGCGCACCAATTTCTGCGGCAGCAAGCGAGGCGGCGTTTCTGGGGTCGTAGTCTTCAGACGCCAAATAAACAATAAGGTCCGCCGATACCGGCAGTCGCACCACCACACAGCGCTTTTTGGTGACGCGGCTTAGCAGGTGTCCTCTGGCCTCAATGGCCTGCACGTAATCGTCGGCTGTCACGGTAACGTCAGGCCCCACACCGCCAATCCGAATGCCCAACGTCCCCAAATTTACCGCGCCTTGGTTGCCGTAACGCGTGGCGGCATCGCCAAGCGCAGCCAAATCACCGTCCCCGGTGCAATCCACAAAGGCGGCACCCGATACACGGTGCGTGCCCCCATGGTCCACGTAGGTGATATCGGTGATTCGGTCCCCATCTCGACCCACGCCGCAAATTTGGGCACAAAAAACCATCTCCACCTGACTTTGGGTCACCAGTTCATCGTATATGCGCTTTAAGGCCTCTGGTTCAAAGGCAACAAAAACCCCACGGAATCGCTGCACATCTGAGACACCCCTAAGCTGTCGCAAACGCATCAACACTTCTTTGGCAATTCCACCGGCTACCAGCTGGGGGGTTTCCGCCAGTGTGTACAGCCCACATAAAGTGAGCACGTTACGCACAGCGGCTGCACCACCCAAGCACCCGTGGCGCTCAATCAACAAGGTTTTCGCCCCTGTGCGCGCGCTGGCAACCGCCGCTGCCGTTCCCGCTGCACCGCCTCCGGCAACGATCACGTCATAGTGCTTGCTTACCGCCACCTCAACACCACTTGTTCTGCTTTAGCGATCAGCCCGGAAGTTAAAAGCCCCAACGCCGAAAGAATCAAGACGCCCGCAAACAAGCGATCCAAGTCGTAAAGCGAGCCGGCCTCGAGGACATACGCACCAATACCGTACTCGGCGCCCAGCATCTCAGCGGCCACCAAAAGAATGATGGCAATCGCCATGGCGATACGCGTACCCGACAAAATCCCCGGCATGGCGCCAGGCACCACAATCTTCCAAACAATCGAATGCCAACGCAGGCCAAAACTTTGCCCCATGCGAATCAAGTTGCGTTCAACATTGTCTACTGCGCTGTAGGTGGCGACCACCATGGGGGTGAACGTGCCAAAGGCAATCAACGCGTATTTCGAACCTTCGTCAATGCCAAACCAAATCACAAACAAAGGTAGCAAAGCAATTTTGGGGATTGGAAAAATCGCCGCCACCAAGGGCAATAAACCCGCCCTAACCATTGAAAAAAGGCCAATCAACACCCCAACGGCAACACCGAATCCAATACCCAGCGCCGCGCCCACGCACAGTCGCACCAGCGAAACCTCTAGGTGCTTCCACAACAAACCCGATTCAGCCAATTCCAGCAAAGTCAGGGCGACATCCGACGGTTTGGGTAATGTCAACGCGCTGATCCAGCCTGCTTGGGTTCCCCACTCCACCAACAGCAACACCCCAACCAAAACCAACCCGCTTACCCACAGCTTGGGCGATGTGGTAAAGCCCCCACCCCGAAACCTGACAGGGCTTGGCTGCTCGGGCGATGCGGTTTCAGGCGGCATGAACGGTGGCCCTATCGGCCGCCCTGGCCTCTTCGCGCAGCAAACGCCACAAATGGCGAGCGATGCTTTCTAACCGCGGATCGCCTGGCTCACGCTCGCTCAATGGCTGCTCAACGGTAATGATCTCCCGAACCCGTCCGGGATGACGCGATAAAACAACAATCTGGTGCCCGAGTCGTACCGCCTCGCTTAGATTGTGGGTCACATAAATAGCCGTAAAAGGCTGGCGCAGCCAAAGCGAAACCAAATCGTCCATTAGCAGCTCGCGCGTTTGGCTGTCCAAAGCAGACAGCGGCTCATCCATCAGCATCACCCCTGGGTTAACCGCCAAGGCCCGCGCAATCGCCACGCGTTGCTTCATGCCACCCGAGAGTTGGCGCGGTAAGGTGTGCGCAAAATCGCTTAGGTTGGTGCGCGCCAACACATCTTGAATGATTCGATCGGCAACTGCTTGATCCAGACCATGGTCTTCAAGCACCAGCGACACGTTGCCCCACACGTCCCGCCATGGCAGCAACGCAAAGTCCTGAAAAATATATGTGATCGGATTTAAACAACCATTGGGCGGTTCGCCCACCTGAAGCACCTGCCCTTGGGTGGCCTGCTCCAAACCGCCGATGATCCTTAGCGCGGTGGATTTACCGCAACCTGAAGGTCCAATCAAACACGAAATCTGCTGACTGGGAAAGTCAAGGCTGATATCTTCAAGCACGGCCAGCGAGCCGTAGGCGTGGCTTACCCCCCGGGTACTGATGCGCATAAAGTATTGCGAGCGCCTTGGGTGGCGCCCGCCTTTTGACCCACCAAGAACTTAGCCAATGGCTTTGACATACGAGGGGTCGACCAGCATCTCCATGCTCACCGATGCGTCCACCAAGCCTTCGGATTTAAACCAATCAAGTTGGTCTTTCACCGATGCCAAGTTCAACGCCGCCCCCGCATTCAACCGCATGGTGCCGTTGATGATGGATGGCGCGGCCTTTTCGCGCGGCTGATCGGCATAAACGTACTTGTGAATCAGGTCCACCATGGCTTGCACACCTGCATCGCCGTCGGCTCGGTCAATCATGACACGCGCGTAGTCATCCACCCCTTGACTGAATCCCTGCAAAAAGCTCTGCGTCATGCCACGCTCATTGGCCGCATTCTTGGCTGAGGTAAAGACCGTCGTGATCTGATAGTTGGGCAAGTAGTCGGCCACGGCCCCGATGCTTTTGACTGCGCCCGATTTGATCAAGGGCTTTGCGATATGAGGCACGATGTTCCAAGCGTCAATTTGGCCTGATTTCAAGGCACCAATGACTGCTCCAACTTTCTGCAAGGGTTTGAAAGTGAGCGCAATGCCCTCGCGCTTGGCCACGTTGGCCCCAACGTAGTGGAACGACGACCCGGCTTGCGTTACGCCGTAAGACTTGCCATTGAGCATACGCGGGGAGCGCACCCCAGCATCCCAAGCGGCGTTTGAGACCAAAATGGCCTGGCCGTCGATACCTTTTTCTTCGCTCAATGCCCCACCAATGACCTTAATGGCCCCTTTTTGGGCAAGCGATACCAAACCACCTGAAATCGCGGTCACGGCGTAGTCAATATCACCCGAGGCAATCGCAACCGCCATGGGTTGAGCAGCCTGGAAAAATTTCAACTCAACGTCAAGCCCAGCTTTTTCAAAGTAGCCTTTTTCGACGGCAATGAAACTGGCCGCATGGGAAGTAAAGCGCAACGCGCCAACCTTGATTTTCTTGCGTGCGGCAAAGGCGGGGGGCATCACCAAACCGCCTGCTGTGGCCGCGCCAAGCATGGCAACCAGTTGGCGCCGATTCAATTGATTCATGCGGTTCTCCATGATTGGGCTTTAACTTGTCTGGGTGCATTTTGCAGTTTTCATGAGATTTGTAAAGCCTCAGACTGTCGCAGTAGGTTTCGGCCTCATGCGCCGCTGAGCCGGTGCGCCCAGCTAAAATCGGCGCCACGCACAGATAAAGAAATGGAATTGTGATGACAGAGGACACAAGGTGCTGTGGAACAGGCACCTGCATCATCAATGCAGAAGGCGTATGCTGGTGTGGTCAAAAGTGGGACGGCGAGAAGATGTGTTTTCCATCGGCAACCACCGAGCCAAACCACACCCCGCCGCCCCCCGAGCCAGACACCCAAAGTTAGTGTCTGGCCGCCAGAGCGTCAATCCCGCCGGATGGCGCCGCGCCGCATTTGGTCTCGTTCCATACTCTCGAACAGTGCCTTAAAGTTACCCTCGCCAAACCCTTCGTCGGCCTTGCGTTGAATAAATTCAAAAAACACAGGGCCGAGCAAGGTTTGGCTAAAAATTTGCAACAACAGCCGTTTGTCGCCCCCCTTGGTGGAGCCGTCCAGCAAAATGCCTCGGGTTTGGAGTTCACCAACCGGCTCGCCATGATCGGGTAAACGCTCAGCCAGCATTTCATAGTAAATGTCGTTGGGCCCACTCATCAATGGAACCCCGGCCGTTCTAAGCGCATCGACACTGGCGCATATGTCGTCGGTAAGTAAGGCGATATGCTGAATACCTTCGCCATTGAAGCGCTGCAGGTACTCTTCAATTTGACCGCCTTGCTGGCCAGACTCTTCATTCAGTGGAATGCGGATCAAACCATCCGGCGCTGTCATCGCCCGACTGGTCAACCCGGTGTACTCGCCCTTGATATCAAAGTAGCGCAATTCGCGAAAATTAAAAATACGTTCATAAAAATCGCTCCAAAACGTCATTCGACCCTTGTAGACGTTGTGGGTGAGATGGTCGATGACTTTGAATCCGTGTCCAACCGGATGACGCGCACGGCCCGGCAGCCATTCAAAATCAATGTCATAAATGCTTTTGCCATCTTCAAAGCGGTCAATTAAATAAAGTGGTGCACCTCCGATACCCTTGATCGCTGGTAGCCGCAGCTCCATCGGGCCTGTGGGTGTGTCAATGGGCTGCGCACCCAACGCCAAGGCACGGGCGTAAGCCTTGTGCGAGTCGCGCACACGAAAGGCCATGGCACAAGGGCCGGGGCCATGCTCGGCCGCAAAATAGCCGGCTGGACTTCGCGGCTCTCGGTTGACAACAAAGTTGATGTCGCCCTGGCGAAAAAGCACCACATCTTTGGAGCGGTGCTTGGCCACCAGATCAAAGCCAAGTTTTTCAAACAACGGCTCCAGCACCTCAGCTGCAGGCGATGCAAATTCAACAAATTCAAAGCCACATAGGCCCATCGGGTTGTCAACGGGGTCGGTCATAGTCAAATCTCCAGGTCATATAACTTGGCCCAGCAAGCAAAAAGCCGGCTTTGGCCCAATCACGTGCGTGGCATCGTGTGCCAAGGCACGCCATAGCATCAAGTTATCGACTCACAGGAGGGGCACCCGGCCGACCGCGGATACTGCGGGCCAGGTGAATACCGATCATTAATTCCGATATCAGCATGCCGTGATTATCACGGTTTTTCATGCGCATCGATACCCGTAATCCATCAAGGAACCAAGCGTGTCTCACGACATTGCCGCAAAAGATCGACCAGCATGGTTTCTGACTCAACCACGGCATGAAAGCCGTGCTGCCTGGCCTTAACGGTTGAAGACATCACATCCCACGTGGTGCCAAAAACGTAATCTCCAAAAGGCCAAGACACCAAGTCGTCCCATGCAATAGGCGTTAAGTCGTGAGCTTGTTGTAGATGGCCCCAAAGAGGTTGCATAGCGGCCATGTGCTGGGTTAAGTTGATATGTTGCGGGGCATCCCAAGGCATATCAAACACCTCGGCGATCTTTGGCCATACATTGCACCACCTAAAGTAGTCGCCATTGGTGATGTTGTACGCCTGATTGGAACAGGCTGGCGTGGTGGCTGCCCATAGCGCCGCCTCGGCAAAATGCTCCGACGATGTGACCTGATAAATACTTTGCCAAGCTTGCGGTTTACCCGGAAACCGCAAAGGCAAACCTTGGGCCTTACAGAGCGCCGCATAAACGGCAATCACCGGAATAATACTCATGGCCGTACCAGGCGCAAACCCAGTTCAACCCAATCCCATTGCGCACCTGCTTGCTGGGTGGTTTGGTGAAAGTTCAATAACCAGTCGATTTGGTCAAAATAGTAGTTGGGCGGCATGTGCCGTGGGTCGTCCTCTTTTGCTGGCGTTTTGTATGGGCCAAGGTGAACGCCGTAGTACTTGGTACCGGTGACCAGCACCACCCGCTTTAAGCTGCTTTGGCTTTGGTGCGTATGCTCCACGCCCGACTGCAATAAACGCAGATTCACCTCAATGTTGCGCGCGTAATCGGCGGCGACTGTGCCCGCGGATTGAAAGCCAGCAAAAAACACGTGGGTGATGCCGGTCACTTGAGCCAGCGCGCGCCGGGTTGCCTCGCCATCCAGCAGATCCACCGAAAGCTGGGTGTAACGCGCGCGGGGTGACAGTGCGCGCCGCGACAACCCAACAACCTCCCAATCTGGCGCTTGCAGAAGACGGTCAACAATGTACCGGCCGATCACACCGGTGGCACCAATAACCAGCGCTTTGCCATAAGGTTGGGCAGCCATGGTTTCTCCTTTTTATTAAACAACCGCCATCGGCCATAAACTAGGTATGCCGATTATGAGCCCAAGCGTGATCTTTTTGGCAGGCCACGGGCTGCCTCACCCATGGTTTAAGCGTCAACTTGACTAGAATGATCTCGAAGCGTTTACCGCTTAGCCACTGAACTTGGCGTGCTCAAGGTGTTGATTCACCCAAGCCCCGCATTCAAAAACCCGCGCCCAACCAGCAATTAACCTACCCCATCGGTAGGCCAAGTCATGTCTTTACAAAAACTTCAATACGAATGGTTTTCAAACGTCCGCAACGACATACTCGCCGGCTTGGTGGTTGCGTTGGCCCTAATTCCTGAGGCCATTGCTTTTTCGATTATTGCAGGCGTTGACCCTAAGGTGGGGTTGTACGCGTCTTTCTCTATCGCAACCATCAGTGCCTTCATGGGTGGGCGCCCTGCCATGATTTCTGCAGCCACTGGCGCCATGGCTCTGGTCATGGTTACCTTGGTAAAAACACACGGGCTCGAGTATTTACTGGCGGCCACGGTGCTTACTGGTGTGCTTCAGGTCATCGCGGGCTGGGTGCGGCTGGGGCAGTTGATGCGCTTTGTATCCCGTTCGGTGGTGACTGGTTTTGTGAATGCCTTGGCGATTTTGATCTTTCTGGCGCAGTTGCCCGAACTTGATCCTTCGACTGTCGGTGTCACGTGGCATGTTTACGCCATGACCGCCGCAGGCTTGGTCATTATTTATGGCCTGCCATACCTCACCAAAGCTGTTCCCTCGCCACTGGTCACCATCGTGGTGCTGACGGCACTTTCAATGGCCATGGGACTGGATATCCGCACCGTGGGCGATATGGGACAACTACCCGATAGCCTGCCGGTGTTTCTAATACCCGATATTCCACTGAGCTTAGAGACACTCAAAATCATCTTCCCCTACGCGCTTACCCTTACCGTGGTCGGCCTGCTTGAATCGCTGATGACAGCAACCATTGTGGACGACCTAACCGACACCAAAAGCAACAAAAATCGCGAATGCGTTGGCCAAGGCGTCTCCAATATTGCAACCGGATTTATTGGCGGCATGGCTGGCTGCGCGATGATTGGCCAAAGTGTGATCAACGTGAAGTCCGGCGGCCGGGGGCGCTTGTCTACCCTCACAGCCGGCGTGGTGCTGTTGATCCTGGTGGTGTTTTTGGGCGAATGGGTTAAGCAAATCCCAATGGCGGCCTTGGTTGCCGTCATGATCATGGTTTCCATTGGCACCTTCAACTGGAGCAGTTGGCGCAACTTGCGCGATCACCCCAAAAGCTCCAGTGTGGTCATGGTGGCCACTGTTGTGGTGACCGTGGCCACCCACGATTTGGCCAAGGGTGTTCTGACCGGTGTGCTCTTGTCTGGATTTTTCTTTGCCCACAAAGTGGGCCGTATCCTGCGGGTAAGCTCACAAGCTGAAAATCAGGGCCGTAGCCGCCACTACCGGGTGACCGGACAGGTGTTCTTTGCCAGTGCTGACCGCTTCTGCGAGGCCTTTGATTACAAAGAGGTAATCGACGAAGTGCATATTGATGTCAGCCGCGCACACTTTTGGGACATCACCGCTGTCAGCGCATTGGATAAAGTGGTGCTTAAGTTTCGCCGCGAGGGAACCGAGGTGGAAGTGATCGGCCTTAACGAAGCCAGCGCGACCATGGTTGATCGATTTGGGGTGCACGACAAAGACGGCGCCGACGACATGCTAATGAACCACTGACGCGACGTAAGAGCCACAACATGAACCACGCTGAAGACAAAATACTGGCCTGTGTTGACTTGTCAGGATACGCTGAACATGTCGCAGACTGTGCCGCATGGGCCGCCAAGCGCTTGCAAGCGCCGCTGGAATTTCTGCATGTCATTGAACGCCATCCGGCACTGGACGGCACCCAAGATCACAGCGGCATCCTGGGCGCCAACGCCAATGAAACACTGCTTAAAAATCTTAGCGAAGAAGACGCTGCCCGTACCCGAGCCGAGCGAGAACACGCGCGTGAATTCCTCAATACGCTGAGGGTACGGGCTGAAGAGGCGGGAGCACACTCGGTGGATACCCGCCAACGTCACGGCGATCTAGAAGAAACCCTGAGCGAACAACAACACGGTGCCAGCCTTTTTGTGCTCGGACGGCGCGGCGCTTCCGCGCAAAATGAAAAACGTGCCTTAGGCCTGCATGTGGAGTGGACCGTGCGTTCGCTGCAACGCCCCATTTTGGCAGTTACCGAACAGTTCAAAACACCTGAACGTGTACTCATTGCATTTGATGGCAGCGCCGTGACACGCAAAGGTATTGAAATGGTAGCGGTCAGCCCA
>RFXW01000068.1 GCA_009921245.1 Candidatus Fonsibacter lacus
TGGTTGGCGTGGCGGACTCGCTCAAGGGGCAGGTTGCGATGGCGTTTGCGGTGCTGAAAGACCAGGGCTCGGCCCAAGACCCGGCGCAAGCACTGGCGCTCGAGGGTGAGTTGATGAAGCTGGTTGAGCAGCAACTTGGTGCCGTGGCCCGGCCCGCGCGGATTAGGTTTGTGACGCTTTTGCCCAAAACACGCAGCGGCAAGCTGTTGCGCCGCGCCATTCAGGCGCTTTGTGAGGGGCGTGATCCGGGTGACCTGACCACCATCGACGACCCCAGCGCACTGGATCAAATACGCCAGCATCTTGGACCCGCGCCGACCAATGAATAGATTTTGTGTGGTTTGCGGAAAAAGTCGATACAATATGGCTTGAGGCTGATGTTAAGGAGACGTCAATCATGAGCCATAAAAACGAGCCCACCGCCGTAGCCGATCTTGGCGAAGGTCAGGTATTTGAGCGTGCCGCCGAGCTCTTTGCCATGTTGGCAACGCCCATGCGACTCCGGATTCTGTCTGCGTTGTGCGAGACCGAGAAATCCGTGACCGATTTGTTGCTCGAAATTGACACCACCCAGCCCAATTTGTCTCAGCACCTCAACGTCCTATACCGGGCCGGTATTTTGGCCCGGCGTAAAGAGGGCACGCGGGCGATTTATCGCGTGCAAAGCCAGCAAGCCGTGGGTTTGTGCCGTTCAGTTTGCACCTCCATGGCCATCGAATGGGATGAGGTCAACGCGCCAGGGTAAGCGCCTAAGGTGGCCTGCGCGCCACGAAATCGCCCGTTCATATAGCAAAGACGCGCCGTCGGTGGCACAATGCAGCGCGTGGGCGCGTTCGCGGCCACTTCGCATCCGCTCAACGGTGTAGCCGGGCAGCGGAGGGTTAATCACCAGACGCATCCCCCTACAGGGGCAGGAAAGTCGGCATATGAGCACTGAAAATGGTGGCTTGTACATCGCGTACAAGAACAATTCGTATCTATTTGGCGGCAACGCCCCGTACGTCGAGGAGATGTACGAAAAATACCTAGATAACCCGGGCAGTGTGCCCGACGAATGGCGGGGCTACTTCGATGCTTTGCAGCATTTGCCCGCTGTAGATGGTTCAGACAACCGCGATTTGGCGCACGCGCCGGTGGTTCAATCGTTTGCCGAACTTGCCAAACAGGGCACCACCCGCGTGGTGCAGGCCAACGCCGACTCCGAGCTTGGGCGCAAACGCAACGCCGTTCAGCAGCTGATTGCGGCGTATCGCAACGTCGGCAGTCGTTGGGCCGATTTGGACCCGCTCAAGCGTACCGAGCGTCAGCCCATTCCCGAACTCGAGCCGTCTTTTTACGGCTTGGTTGACGCCGACTACGAGACCATTTTTAACACGTCCAATACTTTTTTTGGGCGTGACACCATGTCGCTGCGCGATCTGCTGAACGCGCTGCGCGAAACCTACTGCGGCACCATTGGCGCCGAGTACATGTACATCACCGATCAAACCCAGAAGCGGTGGTGGCAAGAAAAACTCGAATCGATTCGCTCCAAGGCCAGCCTGAATGCCGAGCAAAAAACGCATTTGCTTGAGCGTCTCACCGCGGCCGAGGGCTTGGAGCGGTTTTTGCACACCAAGTACGTGGGCCAAAAGCGTTTTTCGCTGGAGGGTGGTGAGAGCTTCATCGCGTCCATGGATGAACTGATTCAGCGCGCCGGTGAGCAAGGGGTGCAAGAAATTGTGATTGGCATGGCGCACCGTGGGCGCCTGAACGTGTTGGTGAACACGCTGGGCAAGGTGCCCAAAAACTTGTTTGCTGAATTCGATCACACCGCGCCCGAAGATTTGCCCAGCGGCGACGTGAAATACCACCAGGGCTTTTCAAGCGACGTGCCGACCGCGGGTGGGCCGGTACACCTGAGCTTGGCGTTTAACCCATCGCACCTAGAAATTGTCAACCCGGTGGTGGAGGGCTCGGTGCGGGCGCGCATGGACAGGCGCCATGACCCCGAGGGCCGACAGGTGCTGCCGGTGTTGGTGCACGGGGATGCGGCGTTTGCCGGCCAAGGGGTGGTTATGGAGACCCTGGCGTTGGCTGAAACACGGGGCTACCACACCGGTGGCACGGTGCATTTGGTGATCAACAATCAAATTGGATTCACCACCTCAGACCCACGCGACAGCCGCTCCACCTTGTACTGCTCAGATGTGGTGAAGATGGTTGAGGCGCCGGTGTTGCATGTGAACGGCGATGACCCCGAGGCGGTGGTTTTGGCCACCCGCTTGGCGTTGGAATTCCGAACCACATTCAGCAAAGACGTGGTGGTGGATATTGTGTGTTTTCGTAAGCTTGGGCACAACGAACAAGACACACCAAGCATCACCCAGCCTTTGATGTACAAGCGCATCGCCGCGCACCCTGGCACCAGGCAAATTTACGCCGACCGGCTGGCAGCCCAAGGCTTGGGTGATACCTTGGGCGACGACTTGGTCAAGAGCTACCGGCAAGCATTGGACGAGGGCCGTCACACGGCCGAGTTGGTGTTAACCAATTTCAAAAGCACCTATGCCGTTGACTGGGCCCCTTATTTGGACAAGCCCTGGACCGATCAGGCCGATACCGCTTTGCCGTTGGCCGAGTGGAACCGCCTGGCAGAACGCATCACCACCATTCCAGATTCGGTGACGCCACACCCGCTGGTGCGCAAGGTTTACCAAGACCGGGCCGCCATGGGTCGCGGCGAAACCGCGGTGGACTGGGGCATGGGTGAGCACATGGCGTTTGCGTCGCTGGTGGCGCTGGGTTATCCGGTGCGGCTCTCGGGTGAAGACTGTGGTCGAGGAACGTTTAGCCACCGGCATTCGGTGATTCACGACCAAAAACGCGAGGCCTTTGACGAAGGTAGCTATGTGCCGCTGCAGAACGTGGCCGAGGGGCAGGCGCCGTTTGTGGTGATTGACTCGATTTTGTCCGAGGAGGCGGTGCTTGGCTTTGAATATGGCTACGCCTCCAACGACCCCAATACCCTTGTGATTTGGGAGGCGCAGTTTGGTGACTTCGCCAACGGCGCGCAGGTGGTGATTGACCAGTTCATTGCCTCGGGTGAGGTGAAGTGGGGCCGGGTTAACGGCATCACCCTGATGCTGCCCCATGGCTACGAAGGGCAGGGGCCGGAGCACTCGTCGGCGCGACTCGAACGCTTCATGCAGTTGTCGGCCGACGCCAACATGCAGGTGGTGCAGCCCACCACGGCGAGCCAGATTTTTCATGTGCTGCGCCGGCAAATGATTCGTCCGTTGCGTAAGCCTTTGATTATCTTTACACCGAAAAGCTTGTTGCGACACAAAAACGCGGCCTCACCCCTGAGCGCCTTTACGGATGGCGGTTTTTTAACCGTGATACCCGAGTCGGATCCTGCGGTGTCTAAGCAGGCGGCTAAGGTGAAGCGCGTGATTTGCTGCTCGGGCAAGGTGTACTACGACTTGGTCAAAAAGCGCGAAGAGCTGGGTGCACGCAATGTGGCGGTGGTGCGCGTGGAGCAGTTGTACCCGTTTCCGCACAAAGCGTTTGCCGCTGAGCTCAAGCGTTACAACCAGGCCACCGAGGTGGTGTGGTGTCAAGACGAGCCACAAAACCAAGGGGCATGGTTTTTCGTGCAGCATCAAATTCACGAAAACATGGCACCTGGGCAAAAGCTTGCGTATGCCGGGCGCCAGGCCTCAGCCTCGCCGGCTGTTGGTTACGCCGACGTGCACCAAGAACAGCAAAAGGCGTTGCTCGATCAGGCTTTTGGCAAGCTCAAGGGCT
Source organism: Candidatus Fonsibacter lacus (assembly GCA_009921245.1). Taxonomy (GTDB): domain Bacteria; phylum Pseudomonadota; class Gammaproteobacteria; order Burkholderiales; family Burkholderiaceae_C; genus RS62. Next base: position 3,790 of record RFXW01000068.1, read on the forward strand.
TTGTATTGACCAAATAAACAGGCGGTGGTGCTCAATGGCCTAGGCCAAGCACGCGTGTTGTACCCCATATTGGAATAAAACCATGGCGATTGTTGAAGTAAAAGTTCCTCAGTTATCCGAGTCGGTGGCCGAAGCCACCCTGTTGCAGTGGAAGAAGCAAGCAGGTCAAGCGGTGAGTGCCGATGAGATTTTGATTGAGGTTGAAACCGATAAAGTGGTGCTTGAGGTACCGGCGCCCGCCGCAGGCGTGTTGGTTGAAATTGTGCAGGGCGATGGCGCCACGGTGTTGGCCGACCAGTTGTTGGCGCGGATCGATACCGAGGCGGTGGCCAGCGCAGCAGGTGCGGCCGCTGCCCCGCCAGCCGCGGCACCCCAGCCAGCGGCTGCGCCGGCTTCTCCAGCGGCTGCGGCGCCAGCAGGTGCCGTGGCCATGCCCGCGGCCGCCAAGCTCATGGCCGATCATCAGCTGGCACCGGGGTCGGTGACTGGCACGGGCAAAGATGGTCGCATCACCAAGGGTGACGTGTTGCAAGCGGTCGCCCAAGGCAGCACCCGAGCCGCGCCACCGCCTGCAGCGGCGGCGGCGATTCCCACGGGTGTGCCAACCACCGCGTTGCCGCAAATCAACACCTTGGCGCCCGACTTGGGCGATCGCCCAGAGCAACGCGTACCCATGAGCCGCTTGCGTGCCCGGGTGGCCGAGCGCTTGTTGCAGTCGCAAGCAACCAACGCCATCTTGACCACCTTCAACGAGGTCAACATGCAGCCGGTGATGGAAATGCGCAAGCGTTTTCAGGAAAAGTTTGAAAAAGAGCACGGCGTTCGGCTAGGCTTTATGAGCTTTTTTGTTAAAGCTGCGGTGCACGCGCTGAAACAGTACCCGGTGCTTAACGCCAGCATAGACGGCAACGATGTGGTGTACCACGGCTACTTTGATATTGGTATTGCTGTGGGGTCGCCACGGGGGCTGGTGGTGCCGATTTTGCGTAACGCCGATCAGCTGTCGTTTGCCGATATCGAAAAGAAAATCGCCGAGTTTGGCGCCAAAGCCAAAGAGGGTAAGTTGGGGCTTGACGACATGACCGGCGGCACGTTTTCTATTTCTAACGGCGGCGTGTTTGGCTCCATGTTATCCACGCCCATCATCAACCCGCCGCAGTCGGCTATTTTGGGTGTGCACGCCACCAAGGATCGCGCCGTGGTGGAGAACGGTCAAGTGGTGGTGCGCCCCATGAACTATTTGGCCATGTCGTACGACCATCGCATCATTGACGGCCGTGAAGCGGTGTTGGGCTTGGTGGCCATGAAAGATGCGCTTGAGGATCCCGCGCGTTTGTTGTTTGGTATTTAAGGCGCAGCAACCATGAGTAAACAAACTTTTGACGTGGTGGTACTGGGCGCAGGCCCCGGTGGTTACGTGGCGGCGATTCGGGCTGCGCAGTTGGGCTTTAAGGTGGCGTGTGTGGATGCGTGGCAAGGGGCCGATGGCGCCCCCGCGCCGGGCGGAACCTGCACCAACGTGGGGTGTATTCCGTCCAAAGCGTTGTTGCAGTCCTCAGAGCATTTCGAACAAGCCAACCACCATTTCGCTGAGCACGGCATCACGGCCACGCGCGTCAGCATGGACGTTTCGCGCATGCTGGCGCGCAAAGACGAGGTGGTTAAACAAAACAACGACGGCATTTTGTATTTGTTTAAAAAGAACAAAGTGACTTTCTTTCACGGCTCGGGCAGCTTTGTTGGCTCCGACGCGCAAGGCTATGACATAGAGGTCAGCGGCAGCAAGCCCGCCACCCTGCAGGCCAAGCAAGTGATTGTGGCCACGGGCTCCAGCGCGCGCGCACTGCCCGATGTGCCTTTTGACGAAAAAATTGTGCTCTCCAACGACGGCGCCTTGCGTGTGGGCGCTGTGCCCAAGCGCTTGGGCGTGATCGGTGCGGGTGTGATTGGACTGGAGATGGGATCGGTGTGGCGCCGGCTGGGCGCTGAGGTCACCATGCTCGAGGCGTTACCCGAGTTCTTGGGTGCGGTTGACGAGCAGATTGCCAAAGAGGCGCACAAGGTGTTCACCAAACAGGGTTTGGTGATTGAGTTGGGGGTGCAGCTTGACACGGTTAAAACCACGCGCAAGGGTGTGAGTGTGGCCTACCGCAACGCCAAAGGCGAGGCGCAAACCTTAGACGTGGACAAGTTGATCGTCTCGATTGGTCGGGTGCCCAACACCGAGGGTTTAAACGCCCAAGCGGTGGGTTTAAAACTGGATGGGCGTGGCGCGATTGAGGTTGATGACCAATGCCGTACCAACTTGCCAGGCGTGTGGGCGGTGGGCGACGTGGTGCGCGGCCCGATGCTGGCGCATAAAGCCGAAGAGGAGGGCGTGGCGGTTGCCGAGCGTTTGGCTGGGCAACATGGCCATGTCGATTTTGGTACCGTGCCGTGGGTGATTTACACCAGCCCAGAAATTGCCTGGGTTGGGCGCACCGAGCGGCAACTTAAAGCCGACGGGGTGGCCTACCGCAGCGGCAGTTTTCCATTTTTGGCCAACGGACGAGCGCGTGCGCTGGGCGATACCACGGGCATGGTCAAGGTGCTGGCCGATGCCACAACCGATGAGGTGTTGGGCGTACACATCATTGGGCCCATGGCTTCAGAGTTGATTGCCGAGGCGGTGGTGGCCATGAGTTTTCGCGCCAGCGCAGAGGATTTGGCCCGTATCTGCCATGCCCACCCCACCTTGTCTGAAGCCACCAAAGAGGCGGCGCTGGCGGTGGACAAGCGCGCTCTTAACTTTTAGCCGTTGCTGTTGACCTTATCCAGCCTATACGAGCAGGCGTTGGCCGAGCGCGGCTATCAAGCCGACGCTGCGCAACAAGAGGCGGTGCACGCGTTGCAGCGTTTTTTATCGGATTACACCCGTGTCGCGCAACGCGGTGGCCCCAAGCGCTGGATGTTTTGGCGTCAACCCCAACCACTTCGTGGCGTGTACATGCACGGCGGCGTGGGGCGCGGCAAGAGCTTTGTGATGGATTTGCTGATGCAGGCGCTGCCGGGCGAGCGCAAGCTGCGGTTGCATTTTCATGAATTCATGCGTGAGGTACACCGTGAATTGCATGGCCTGCAAGGCACAGTGAACCCGCTGCAAGCGCTGGGCAAACGCATGGCCAAGCGCACCGATGTGTTGTGCTTTGACGAATTTCATGTGGCCGATGTCACCGATGCAATGATTTTGCACCGCCTGTTGCAGGCGTTGTTCGACAACGGCGTGAGCATGGTGACAACGTCAAACTTTCATCCGGATGATTTGTACCCCAACGGCTTACACCGCGACCGCATATTGCCGGCCATTGAATTGCTTAAATCCAGCATGCAGGTGCTTAGCGTAGACGCCGGCGTGGACTACCGACAGCAAACGCTGGACGCCTTACCCATGTATCTGTCGCCACTGGACGAAAACGCCGCCCACGCCATGCATGAGGCGTTTGAGCGGTTGCGTGCTGGGCGCGACGACGACCCTGTTTTGCATATTGAGGGCCGTGACATCCACGCGCGCCGCCGCGCCGACGGCGTGGTGTGGTTTGACTTCAAAACGTTGTGCGGAGCGGCCCGCTCGCAGAACGATTATTTGGAAATCGCCACACTGTTTCACACCGTGTTGCTAAGCGACGTGCCGCAGCTTGAGGTGCGACACGCCAGTCAAGCGCGCCGCCTGACCTGGCTGGTGGATGTGTTGTACGACCGCCGGGTTAAGCTGATGATGTCGGCTGCCGTGCCGCCGGAGGCGTTGTATGTGCAAGGACCGATGGCGCACGAATTTCCGCGCACCGTCTCGCGCCTTACGGAAATGCAAGGACAGGCCTACTTGCATGAGGCCAGGCGTCGTGTGGACACACGGCTAACCTGATGGCCACACCGCCGCTTTGGCGCGAGGGCGTGACCCAGGCATTTGCGCACGAAGGTACGCTGTGGGCGGCCGATTCGTCTTTTCGGCAGCGACCCGGCCAGCAGGCCATGGCCCAGGCTGTGGCGCAAACCTTGGAAGAGGGCGGCACCTTGGTGGTCGAGGCTGGCACCGGGGTGGGTAAAACCTACGCCTATTTGGTGCCGGTGTTGCTGGCGCGGCAGCGCGTGTTGCTGTCCACCGCCACCAAGGCGTTACAAGACCAGTTGTATGGCCGTGACCTGCCGCGCCTAAGCCAGGCTTTGGGCATTGGGCTGCGGGTTGCGTTGCTCAAGGGCCGTGGCAGCTACCTTTGCCCACACCGATTGACGCTGCATCAAAGCGCGGTGGCCGCTGCGCCTGGGCTACACGATTGGGCCGCCGAGTTGATTCGATGGGCGGCGCGAACCACCACCGGTGATCTCGCAGAAATTCGCCAACCCCGACAGGCGCAGGCGGTGTGGCCGCTGATTACCTCAACCCGCGACAACTGCTTGGGCAGCGGTTGCCCAACGTTTCGCCGCTGCCATGTGCAGACCGCCAGGCAAGAGGCACTAAGCGCGGACGTGGTGGTGATTAACCACCATTTGTTTTTTGCCGATCAGTCGGTGCGCGAGATGGGCATGGCCGAGTTGCTGCCTAGCGTAGAGGCGGTGGTCTTTGACGAGGCCCACCGGCTGAACGACATTGGCATTGAATTTCTTGGACAGCAAATCAGCCAAACCCAATGCATGGAGCTGGCACGTGACGCCTTAACGATTGGACGCGAACACGCTGCTGGTATAGCAGATTGGGTGGCGTTGAGTCATGAACTGGAGCAATCCACCAAAGCCCTGGGCGCCTTGGTCGGCGGCGCCTCGGGCCTGAAGTTGTGGTGGTACAACGACGTGCCGGATGACGTGGACGCCGCACGCTGGCATGCGGTGTGTTTGCAGCTTGAGGCTGCGGTGGCGGCGTTGGGCCAGGCGCTGCAACCGCTGGTGGAACAAGGGCCAGATGTAAGGCGTATGCACGAGCGTTTGGTGGCTTGGCAGCAGCGTTGGCAAGCGTTGTTGCAGCCCATGCAAGCGGATGCGGTGCGGTGGGTTGAACTGGGTCGCACGTGGCGCATGGCGCGTGCGCCGCTGGACGCACACGCGGCGTTGGACGATGGTGCGCGCAACCTGCCCGATGGCCCCCGGAGCTGGGTATTCACCTCGGCCACTTTGGGCGAAGACGAGGATTGTGCGTGGTTTAGAAAGCCGCTGGGCATTGAGCAGGCGCAGGTGTTGCAGGTACCCAGTCCGTTCGACTATGAGCGCCAAGCGGCTTATTGGGTACCGACGGACCTGCCGGCGCCATCGGATGCCCAGCACAGCGACCGGTTGGCGCAATTGGTGGCGCCCTTAGCCCAACAATTGGGCGGCCGTACGCTGCTGCTCACCACGTCGTTGCGTGCCATGCAGCGTGTGGCGCAGGTGTTGCGCGACGCTTGGGCACAGGCGGCCGAAGCGGGGCAAACTGTGCCGGTTGTGCTCACGCCTATCGAGGTGTCGCGTCAGGCCTTGGTGGAAAAGTTTCTTGCTGCCCACCAAGGGCCAAGCGGTGGGGCGGTGATGGTGGCCAGCATGTCGTTTTGGGAGGGTGTTGACATTCCGGGACCGGCGCTGCAAATGGTGGTGATTGACAAGCTGCCGTTTCCGGTGCCCGACGATCCGCTGGTGCGTGCGTTTGGTCAGCGCGCGCGTGCCCAAGGGCTTTCGCCCTTTGCCGAGCATGCGCTACCGGCAGCGGCCGTGGCGCTTAAGCAAGGGGCGGGGCGGCTGATACGCACCGAGTCCGACAAAGGCTTGTTGATTGTGGGTGACGTTCGCTTACAACGCCAAAGCTACGGGGCCAGGCTGCGCCGCGCCATGCCCATTCAGCGGCAGTTGCAGCAACCCGAGGCGCTGCAAGCGTGGTTGGAAGAGCTTACCAAAGCCGCCACCACGGCCGCGAGCGATCGGGCAACCCAGCGTTAAGGTAGGTGGTGTTGGGGTAGCTTTGCAGCAACACGCGCTTGGTGTCATCGCGTAGCTCGGGCATGTCCAGTGCATCGTACGAGCGCACCATAAGGTACAAGCCAAGTTCCAGTGCCGGGGCTTGTGGGTAGTTTTCAATGGCTTGTTGCACCCGGTTGATGGTGGCCACGTAGCTTTGACGCAAAAAATAGTGCTGC
>RFXW01000069.1 GCA_009921245.1 Candidatus Fonsibacter lacus
ATGGCCGCAAGCATATAGGGTGCAAGCACCGCGTTAACAAGAAAACCCGGTGCGCTCTTGACCGGCAGAGGGAGCTTGTCGATTAGGCGAACAAACCGCATTGCTTGTTGCAAGACGCTGCCGTCGACCCCGGGTGCTTCGATCACTTCAACCAAGGGCATCATCGCCACGGGATTGAAGAAATGAATGCCGACCAGTCGCTCAGGTCGTTGCAGCGCGGTGCGTAGATCTTCTATGCGTAGACTTGAGGTGTTGCTGGCGATCACGGCATGCGGTTGGGCGCGGCTTTCGATGGTTTGCAGCAGCTGACGCTTGGCGTCTGGGTCTTCGTAGATGGCCTCTAGCACAAGGTCGGCGTGGGCCATGCCGTGGCCTTGAGGGTCGGGAATCAGACGGTCGCTCGCGGCGCGCCTGGCGTAGCGGTCGCGTATGCGTTTAGCAAAAAGTTTTTGGGCGCGCGCCAGGGCTGGCTGCATGTGTTCAACCGTTTGGTCTTGCAATGTGACCTTGAGCCCTCGCAGGGCACACCAGGCCGCGATATCGCCCCCCATGGTTCCAGCGCCAATCACATGCACATGTGCCATGGATGCGCCGCTTTGGGCCGGCGCCTTCCCCAGGGCTTTTAAGCGCTCTTGTAAAAAAAACACGCGCACCAGATTGGCGGCAGTCGGCGATCGCACAATGTGATCAAGCAGTTCGGGCATGCGCAAGGCGTTGCCGTCCGCTGACTGCCATAGCCTAAGGATGGCGTAGGGGGCGGGGTAGTGCTCTTGGCGCACTTTGCGCATCAATTGTTTGCGCGCCATATGCGCCACGATGGGGCGCAGCACCGGTTGGTTCATCAGCGCCTTTATGCCCGGGGCCCGCGCGCTTGGCTTGGCAGACAACACCAAACCGCGCGCCGAAGACGCCATGACCCGTGGCGCAACGGCAAGGTCAACCAAGCCCATTTTCTTGGCGCGACGGGCGTCTACACCTTTTCCGGTAAGCATCAAATTGAGTGCCGCCTGCGGGCCGATGCGTTTTGGCAGCCAATGCATTCCGCCCCAAGCCGGGACGATACCCAGTAAAACCTCAGGCAGGCCGAGTCGTGTGGTTGGGGTGTCTACGGCAATACGGTACCTGCAGGCCAATGCCAGCTCCAATCCGCCGCCCAGGCAGGCGCCTTGAATGAGCGCCAAGGTAGGGTAGGGTACCGCGGCGAGCCGATGGAACAGGTGCCATCCCCGCTCAACCAGCGCCACTGCTTTTTCGGTGGTGTCAACCAACTTGAACTCTTCGATGGCCGCCCCAGCAATAAAGCCCGAAGCCTTACCTGACGCAATGATCAAACCAGCCGGCGGCGATTTATCTAGGTGATCGAGTATGTCGGCGAATTCGTTGAGCACCGCAGCGGACAGCGTGTTCAGCCCGTCCCCCTGGGTTTGGATGGTCGCCCACAGCAGTTGCGGGTGGTTGGCGTCTGGCGTAAGTGTCCAATGTTGAAGTTGCATAAGAGAGGTGCTGGTGGTCATGGTGGCGGCGTGGGTCATTGCACGGCCTCGAGCAACGCCGCCCCGCCCAAGCCGCCGCCAATGCAGATGGCGGCCATGCCGCGCGGCGCTTGTTTGCCTATGGGTTGTTGACTCGCCTTTTGGTGCAGGCTGTGTGCCAGGTGCAGCACGATACGTGCACCCGAGGCTCCGACCGGATGCCCAATGGCCACGGCGCCGCCATGCACGTTGAGCTTGCTTTCGTCTAATGGCCCCATGGCGCCTGTCCCCAGGTGCGTACGGCAATAAGCCTCATCTTGCCACGCGCGCAGGCAGGCGAGCACTTGAGCGGCAAAGGCCTCATTGATTTCCCATTGATCCAAGTCGTTGAGTGTCAGCCCATGGCGGCTAAGTAAAGGTGTGGCGGCGTGTACCGGGCCCAGCCCCATTTCGGCAGGGTCCAGGCCTGCCCAATGCAAATCAACGATACGAGCAATCGGCGCGAGCCGATGGGTGTTAACCGCTTCTTCTGAGGCCAGCAACACCCAGGCTGCACCGTCTGTGACTTGCGAGCTGTTACCGGCGGTGATATTGCCATAAGGCTTATCAAACACCGGGCGCAATTTGGCCAAGCCCTCTGTGGTTGAGTCGGCGCGTACCCCATCGTCTTGGGTGTACACCCGTCCTTGGTCATCCACTGTTGGCACCATTTCCGGATCAAACAATCCGCGGGTGTGAGCGTGGGTTGCGCGCTCGTGGCTGCGGTTGGCGTATGCGTCCATTTCGCGCCGGGTGATGGCAAAGCGGTGCGCAAGGTTCTCTGCGGTTTGCCCCATGGACAGGCCCACCACCGGATCGGTTAAGCCTTTAAGTAACGCCACCACCGGCTGCAGCGCTGTGCTTAAGGGTAGATGCAGCAGGTGCCGCAGCTTGGCTGCGGCGGTTTTTTGGGTTGCCATGGTGGCGAACCACCGCACCATGGCGTCTGGGTAAAGCAAAGGGGTGCGCGATAGGGCATCAACCCCACCGGCAAGCACCAAATCGGCGCGACCGCGCTGTATGTTGGCCATCGCTGAGTCAATGGCTTGTAGGCCAGAGGCGCAATTGCGCATCACGGTAAAGCCTGGCACGTGATGGCCGCAGCCCATACGAAGCGCCACCACGCGCCCAATGTTGACCTCGTCGGGCGCTGGGGCGGCACAACCCAAAATTACTTCAGATAAATCCGATGCCGCCAAGGGCTGGCGCAGCAGCAGCGCGCGCCCGGCTTGGGTGGCAAGATCGGATGCGCTGAAGGCGCCCGGGCCTGTGCGGGCTTTTAAAAATGGCGTGCGTGCGCCGTCAACGATATACACCGCAGGTGTTGATTGGCTGGACATGCTTAAGCCGCCTGACGCAGGTTGTGGCGATCGGCGTTGGCGCCTGCATCTTGTGCGTCGCGTGCTGCCGGCCTGATGTTGAATGCGAAGTCATCGACGTGGATGACCCGGTCGCGGAGCGCATCGCGGGCGGCCAAGGTGTTGGCTTCATCAGCCGTGATCACACCCTGAGCCAGCGCCAGTTGCGGCAAATCGCGCACGTTGGCGCGCGGGTCACCCGCGAATTGGCCAAGCTTTTCCGCTGCGCGTATTTTTGCATCGATGCGCTCACATGCCTGAGCCGTAACCAGCGCGGCTTCAAGGGCACCCAGCGGTTCCGAGACATCGCTCGGGACGAAGCAGCTCCCGGTTAATACATCCCGAGCCTCGCCTGGGTGGGTGATGGTGTGTGCCGCCGCACTGCCCAGTCGATCGCTGGGTGGGCGTTGACGCAGCCCCATGGGGAACAGGGCCAAATGAAGCGTAGCTGCCACTGCACGATGGGGGAAATTCGCCAGTACCCCGCGGAAGGCTTGCGCCGCCCGGTACAGGCAATCTTCTGCCGCCCATTGGGCCAGCGCCGCGTGGTCCGCCCGTTGTCCCTCGACCTCGAATTTTCTGATCACCGCCGTGGCAATAAACAGCGACGACAAGATATCGCCAAGCCGTGCCGAAAGTTTTTCTTTGCGCTTCAGGCCTCCACCCAAGCTAAGCATGGCCACGTCGGCCACGAACGCAAAGGCCGCCGCGTACCAATGCAGGCGTTGCGCCGCGCTCTGTAAAGCGTGCGGAACATCGGCGTTGGGTTTGGCCAAGCGCCCCAGTGTCCAGCCATGGCCCACCGCGCGCAGGCCATTTTTTATTAGGTAAGCCCCGTGCCGCCACACAACAGCCCCGAAATCGCTGAGGCCCTGATGCTCGTTGGGGTTCTGCGCTGCTTGCATGGCCTTGAGCACATACGGATGGCAACGAATGGCACCCTGACCAAAAAGAATCAGGCTGCGGGTAAGGATGTTGGCGCCTTCAACCGTGATACTGATGGGCATTTGCTGGTACACCACCCCGAGAATGTTTTGTGGCCCTAGGCAAATGCCTTTTCCGCCAACAATGTCCATGCCGTCATTGACCAAAGCCCGCGCCCGCTCGGTCACGTGGTACTTGGCAATCGCGGAGACCACCGAGGGTCGTTCCCCTTGATCAATGGCTTGCGCGGCTAGCGTGCGGACTGCATCGTTCATGTAGGTGTACCCGGCGACCCGTGCCAATGCCTCTTCGACCCCTTCAAACTTGGCAATGGGGGTTTTAAATTGGCTGCGTACACGCGCGTAGCCGCCCACGTAGCGGGTTACCAGCTGCGATATACCGGCGTTGGCCGATGGCAAAGAAATGGCTCGGCCGGCGGAGAGGCATTCCATCAGCATGCGCCAGCCGTGGCCTGCCATCTTGGCGCCGCCTATGATGAAATCAAGCGGCATGAATACCTCGTGGCCTTCGGTGGGGCCATTCATGAAGTAGGTGTGTAACGGCATGTGCCGCCGGCCAATAACGACACCCGGATGATCATGTGGCACCAGGGCGCAGGTGATGCCAATGTCTGGCGCGCCACCCAAAAGCCCATCGGGGTCGTACAGGTGAAAGGCCAAACCGAGCAGGGTGCACACCGGCGCCAGCGTGATGTAACGCTTGTTCCACGTGACGCGCATGCCAAGCACTTCTTTGCCCTGCCATTGGCCCTTGCACACAATGCCTACATCCGGCACAGCCGCCGCGTCCGACCCCGCCCAAGGGCTGGTGAGCGCAAACGCCGGAATCTCTTGGCCCTTGGCCAGTCGCGGCAGGTAGTGGTTGCGCTGCGCTTCGGTGCCGTAGTGCAAAAGCAACTCGGCCGGCCCCAGTGAATTGGGCACCATGACCGACACCGCCAAGGGCGACGACCGGGTGGAGAGTTTGGCAATCACCTCCGAGTGACCGAGCGCGGAGAACCCAAGCCCACCGTACGCTTTAGGAATGATCATGCCCAAAAAGCCCTTGTCTTTGATGTATTGCCAAGCGTCGGGCGGCATATCGTGGGTTTGGCTTGTAACCTGCCAGTCGTCCACCATGCGGCAGGCTTGTTCCACCTCGGTATTTATAAACGCTTGCTCCTCGGCGCTGAGCTGGGGCTTGGGCAGAGACAAGACGCGTTTGAAGTTGGGGCGTCCACAAAACAAATCGGCCTCAATCCATACGGTACCGGCCTCCAGCGCCGCGCGCTCGGTGTCCGACATTGTGGGGAGCGCCCGGCGAAAGGCCTTGAAGATCGCTTGGGTTAGCGGCATGGCGGGAGGTCTCCTAAAGATGTTTGGCAGACCCATGGTCTGGTTGGTCAAAAACAGGCAGTGGGGCGCGCAGCCCTCCCACCAAAAAATGCATCAGCCGTGGCAGCAGCCTTTGTGTTTGTACGGTGGCGTTTTCGGCACCCAAAAGCCCATGGCGATCTTGTTGTGAGGCCAGCAGTTGCAAGCTGTCGGTGCCGGCAATGGCGTAGGCTGTGGCACCCAACATGAAGTGAAAGCGCCACACAATTTCTGCTTTGGGCACATCGGGCAAAGCCTTAAAGAGGGCCTGCTTGTAGCGCTTGAGAACCAGCTGGTACTCTGGTGCCACCAGCGTGCGCGCAAATTCGGTGGGCTCGGTTAGGGTGCGCCCCAGAAGCCGCAAAAACACTGTATCGCTGGTGCCTTCGGCCGCAGCCATTCGCAGCAGGGTGCCAAAAAATGCGTCCAAAATTCGGGTGGGTTTAACGGGTTTGCCGGCAGCGGCGTTTTCTAGGGCGTCCAGCGCGCGCAGCCGCTCTTGGTTCAGTTGACTTAAGGAGAATCCGTTGGCGGGTGGATGCGGCCTCGGGTGGCGCGGAAGGCATGGCTTGTTTCATCGGCGCGTGACCAGACATTGCGACAAAGACAAATACTCATTCATACGTTTGTTTGAATTCTAATGGATAGACCCGGGCGTTACACGGCACGGGTTTTCCCGGGTCTACCGATGGACGTCAGTGGCGACAATCGCTGCAGTCGCGTCCGGCGTGTTGTATCGACCCAGCACGGCCACCACATAACGGCATCGGTGATCCCTGAATTGCCACCGATGCCACCAAGATAAGGAGAAAGCCGTGACAACTGCATCCTCGTCTGCGTGGGCTGCACAATGGCAGTCCGCCTATCGGGTGCATGGCATCAACCCTGAATTGCCGCCGCTAAGCCACGCCTCGCTGCCCGCTTTTGTGCATGAACGCAGTGGATATTTCGCCGGGGCAAACGCCAAGGCGGTGGCGGCTTTTGGTGTGCTCAAAGCAGGGTGCGTGCTGGTGAATACCAATCCGCTGTACACCGTGTCGGAAATGGTGCATCAATTCAACGACGCAGGCGTTAAGGCGCTGGTTATTGCCGACATGTTCGCGGACAAGCTGCCCGAGGTGTTGGCCCAAACGCCGGTGAAACACGTGGTGGTGGCCAGTGTGACTCAATTTTTCCCTGCCATTCCGAACGCTGTGGTGCGGCTGGTGCAAAAGGTATGGAACCGGGTGCTGCCTCCCATCCAGGTGCCGCATGAAAGGCTGCAGGTGGCCATTGCCCAGGGGCGTGCGGCGCTGGGTGGTCGATCGGCGCAGAGCTATTGGCAAGGGCTACAGCCTTACGATCTTGCGGTGTTGCAGTACACCGGCGGCACCACGGGTGTAAGCAAGGCCGCCATGCTTTCGCACCAAAATTTATTGCGCAATGTACAGCAAATGCTTGCCATGGGGGCCGAGCAAATGCAAATGCACAAGGAGTGCGTGCTAACGGCTCTACCTCTGTATCACATCTTCGCGTTCACCGCCAATTTGCTCGGCTTTTATTCACTTGGCGCGCGTAATATTTTGATCCCAAGCCCGCGACCGATTCGCAACCTGCAACGTGCAGTTGAGAATTACCCCATCACATGGATGACCGGGGTGAACACCTTGTTTAATGGTTTGCTGAATGAGGAATGGTTTGTGGCGTATCCGCCCAAACACCTTAAGGCCGCTATCGCCGGTGGTACATCGTTGCATACGGCTGTGGCCAAGCACTGGGTGGAGGTAACGCAAACGCCGATCTCAGAGGGCTACGGCCTTACCGAAAGTTCGCCCGTGGTGAGCTTTAACCCAATCAGCCAACACGCGATTTTGGGCAGCATCGGCGTGCCAGCGCCTGAAACCGATATTCGGCTGTTGGATGAAAATCAACAGGCGGTGCCCGAAGGGCAAGCGGGCGAGCTGTGGGTAAAGGGGCCGCAGGTGATGCAAGGGTATTGGAACCAACCCGAGGAAACGGCTCAAGTGCTCAAAGATGGCTGGTTAGCCACGGGCGACATGGCTGCCATTGACGCCCAGGGATTTTTGCGCATTGTGGATCGTAAAAAAGACATGATTCTTGTTTCGGGATTCAACGTCTATCCCAATGAGGTGGAGGATGCAATTGCACAGCTCGACTCGGTGCTTGAGGTGGCGGTGATTGGCGTGCCCGATGCAAAAACCGATGAGGCGGTGTGCGCGTTTGTGGTGCCGAATCCCGACCACCCATCGTCGCCAAACGCCGACGCAATCATTGCGCACTGCCGAACCGTGTTGGTGAACTACAAGGTTCCCAAATCCGTTGTGATTCGCGACCAGCTACCCAAGACGCCAATTGGCAAGGTCTTGCGTCGCGCTCTGAAACAAGAGGCGATTTAAACCATGTTGACCGAACTTGAAACCAAACTGCTGGGCCTCATGATGATGGTCATCATGCTTGGCATGGGGGCCTCGCTGACGCCGCGAGACTTTTTAATCGCATTTAGAAAACCCAAAGGGATTTTGGTGGGCGTGATTTGTCAGTACGCCATCATGCCGTTTGTGGGCTACGCGTTGGCCGTGACCTTGGGCTTTGCGCCCGGCATTGCCGTGGGTTTGATTCTGATTGCCTGCATGCCGGGCGGCACCACCTCCAACATCTTTACTTACTTCAGTAAGGGTGTGCTGGCTTTGTCGATCATGATGACCAGTGTATCCACTGTGGTCGCGCTGGTGATGGTGCCTTTGCTGCTTGAGTTTTACTCAGGACAGGCGGGAATATCGGGTGATTTCCGCATTCCGCCAGCGAATGTGGCGCAGGTGTTGTTGGTGCTGTTGGTGCCAACCATGATGGGCATGTTTTTGCGAAAACTCAATCCCAATGTGGGGGCAACCATTGAACTTTTGGGGGCGTTGATTGGGGTGGTGGTGATTTTGTTCTTAATCGTGACGTGGGTACCACGCAACCATCAATTGCTGGCCACAACCCCTTGGCCGGTTTATTTCAGCTCGATTGGGTTGGGTTTGTTTGGGGTGGCGTTGGGTTTTATATTTGCCCGCGTGTTGCGCCAAGACCCGAACCGAAGCCGAACCATAGGCCTTGAGACCGGTATTCAAAACGGACCCTTGGCCGCACTGATTGTTACCCTTACCTTTACTGGTGAAACGCAACAGCAGGTGCTGTTGGTGCCGTTGCTTTATTCGCTTTTTATCGTAATAAGCAGCACCTTGATTACGCTGTGGTTTCGCCGCCTTGCAGACCGTGAGGCCCTGGCCCGCGACGCGGCCAAGCTTGGCAGTCGGGCAGCGGCCTAGTGTGGGGCCTGTGTGGGGTGGTTTTTCGTGCCATTTAGAATGAAAACAATCCACGCGATGGCCAACCCCACACACCATGCCCCTACCTTTAATTGAGCTGCAACGCATCGATGGCACGCCAGACACGCTAACCGCATACAGCGGCAAGGCGTTGTTGGTGGTGAATGTGGCAAGCCAATGCGGATTCACGGCCCAGTATCGTGGGCTTGAACAGCTGTACCAAAAGTACAAAGACCGCGGTTTGGTGGTGATGGGGTTTCCGTGCAACCAGTTCGGTGGCCAAGAGCCCGGTTCTGCCGAGGAAATTGCCGCGTTTTGTACCGCGCGATTTGACGTAACGTTTCCGCTGTTTCAAAAATGCGAGGTGAATGGCAACGGAGCCCATCCATTGTTTGGGTTCCTCAAGTCCTCTGCGCCCGGCTTGTTAGGCAGTGAGTCCATTAAGTGGAACTTCACCAAGTTTTTGATTGACCGACAGGGCGAGGTGACACGTCGATTCGCTCCCACCGACACGCCTGAAAAAATTGAGACAGACCTTGCGGCCGTCCTCTAAGGCTGGCGGGCGCGCGTAGTGTCAGACGAGCACGCGGGCCGGGTGGCGCCCATGCCGGAGTTTGTGGTGCTCATGGCTTTTTTAATGAGCGTCGTGGCCTTTTCGGTGGATGCGGTGCTGCCCGCGCTACCAAGTATGCAGCTGGCATTTGACGTAAGGCAATCGGCTGATATGCAGCTGGTGGTGCTGGTGCTTTTTGTGTCGCTGTCGTGTGGTCAGCTCATATTCGGGCCACTGTCGGATGCTTGGGGCCGCAAACCCACCGCGTATGTCGGTTTTGCCATTTTCACTGCAGGCTCCTTGGTGGCACTTTTCTCTGCCAATCTCACGGTCTTGTTATTGGGCCGCGTGCTTCAAGGGCTTGGTGCAGCCGCGCCACGGGTGGTGTCGATGTCGATGGTGCGGGATTGCTATGAGGGCAGGGCGCTCGCCAGGGTCAATTCGCTGGTCACAACCACTTTTATCGTGGTGCCCATGGTTGCGCCGGTGATGGGCTATTGGCTCACCCTGGGCTTTGGCTGGCAGGGCGTTTTTGGCGCGTATGTGGTGCTAGCCTTGGTAGCGACCTATTGGCTTTATCAAAGACAGCCTGAAACTTTGCCTCGCGCCAAGCGTGCCCGACTCCATTGGCGCAGCGTACTGGCGAGCTATGGGTATTGTTTGCGGCACCCGAGGGCGCTGCCTTTTGCCCTTGCG
>RFXW01000070.1 GCA_009921245.1 Candidatus Fonsibacter lacus
GCTTGCACATGGCCTTTGTTGAGGCCCGTCAACAGCGCCATGAGTTCATTACGGTGGAGCATTTGCTGTTGGCCTTGCTCGACAACCCCAGCGCCTCCGAGGTGCTTAAAGCCTGCTCGGCCAGCGTCGACGACTTGCGCAAGTCGCTGACTCAATTCATTAAAGACAACACACCACAGGTGGCGGGCACCGAAGAAGTTGACACGCAGCCCACGCTTGGTTTTCAGCGCGTGATTCAGCGCGCCATCATGCATGTACAAAGCACCGGCAGTGGCAAAAAAGAAGTCACCGGGGCCAACGTGCTGGTGGCGATTTTTGGCGAAAAAGATTCGCACGCGGTGTACTACCTGCATCAGCAAGGGGTAACCCGCCTTGATGTGGTGAACTTTATTGCGCACGGCATTCGCAAGGGTGATGCCCCCGAGGCCGGTAAGCCCGAAGAAAGCGGCAGCGAAGAAGGCGCCGGCCAAAGCCAAGAAAGCACGGGCAAGCCCGAAAAAGCGTCGCCGCTGGAGCAGTTCACCCAAAACCTTAACGCCGCGGCGCGCGAAGGGCGCATTGACCCACTGATTGGCCGCGACTACGAGGTTGAGCGCGTGATTCAGGTGCTGTGCCGGCGGCGCAAAAACAACCCGCTGTTGGTGGGTGAGGCAGGTGTGGGCAAAACCGCCATTGCCGAGGGCTTGGCCTGGCGCGTGACACAAGACAACGTGCCCGAGGTGCTGGCCGACGCCACTGTGTACTCCCTTGACATGGGCGCCTTGTTGGCAGGCACCAAATACCGTGGTGACTTTGAACAGCGGCTCAAGGCGGTGCTCAAGCAGCTGCGCGACAAACCCGGCGCAATCTTGTTTATCGACGAAATCCACACCTTGATTGGCGCGGGTGCGGCTTCGGGCGGCACACTTGATGCATCCAACCTGCTTAAGCCTGCGCTCTCCAGTGGCCAGCTTAAGTGCATTGGTGCCACCACCTTTACCGAGTACCGCGGTATTTTTGAAAAAGACGCCGCGTTGTCACGCCGCTTTCAAAAGGTTGACGTGGTGGAGCCCAGCGTGTCGCAAACGGTGGATATTCTCAAGGGGCTGAAGTCGCGCTTTGAAGAGCATCACAGCGTGAAGTACGGCTTGGCAGCCCTGCAAGCGGCGGCCGAGTTGAGCGCCAAATTTATCAACGATCGCCAATTGCCCGACAAAGCCATTGACGTGATCGACGAAGCCGGTGCCGCGCAGCGCATCATGCCGCCTTCTAAGCGTAAAAAAACCATTGGCAAGTCCGACATTGAAGACATCGTGGCCAAAATTGCGCGCATTCCGCCGGCCAATGTGTCCAACGACGACAGGGGCAAACTGCAAAGCCTGGAGCGCGACCTTAAAGCCGTGGTGTTTGGTCAAGACCAAGCGCTTGAGGTGCTGGCCGCAGCGGTCAAAATGGCGCGTTCAGGCCTAGGCAAAGTCGACAAGCCGATTGGCGGGTTTTTGTTCAGCGGCCCCACCGGCGTGGGCAAAACCGAAGCGGCCAAGCAGCTGGCCTACATCATGGGCGTGGATTTGGTGCGCTTTGATATGTCGGAGTACATGGAGCGCCACGCCGTGAGCCGGTTAATTGGTGCGCCTCCGGGCTACGTGGGCTTTGATCAAGGCGGCTTGCTCACCGAGGCGGTGTCCAAAAAGCCGCACTGTGTGTTGTTGCTGGATGAAATCGAAAAAGCCCACCCCGACATCTTTAACGTGCTGCTGCAAGTGATGGACCACGGCACGCTAACCGACAACAACGGGCGCAAGGCTGATTTTCGCAACGTGATTGTGATCATGACCACCAACGCCGGGGCTGAGACCATCAACAAATCGTCGATTGGCTTTACCAACCCGCGCCAGGCCGGCGACGAAATGGCCGATATCAAGCGCATGTTCACGCCTGAGTTTAGAAACCGCCTGGACGCCATTGTGAGCTTTAAGCCACTCGATGAGCCGGTGATTCTGCGCGTGGTTGATAAGTTTTTGTTGCAGCTTGAGCAGCAGCTGGCAGAGAAAAAAGTGGAGGTTTCCTTCAGCGATCAATTGCGCAAGCACTTGGCCAAAAAAGGCTTTGACCCACTCATGGGCGCGCGCCCCATGCAGCGCCTGATTCAAGACACCATTCGCCGCGCGTTGGCCGATGAATTGTTGTTTGGCCGGTTAACCGACGGCGGACGACTGGCCGTTGACCTGGACGACAAAGACGAGTTGCTGCTGGACATTCAGCCGCTGACCGATAAAAAAGGCAAAACCCGAACCGAGCCAGAAGAGGCTGCAACCGATAACTAAACGGTCTGGCTTGTGTGAGGGAGGTAACAAAATAAATCATGGCAGGTCATAGCAAGTGGGCCAACATCCAGCACCGCAAAAGTCGGCAGGATGAAAAACGCGGCAAAATTTGGACGCGCGTGATTCGCGAAATCATTGTGGCGGCGCGTCAAGGCGGGGCCGACCAAGACGCCAACCCGCGCCTGCGCTTGGCGGTGGATAAGGCCAAGGCGGCCAACATGCCGGCCGACACCATTAAGCGCAACATCGACAAAGCCACCGGCAGCCTAGAAGGGGTGCAGTACGAAGAAATTCGATACGAAGGTTACGGCATTGGTGGCGCGGCGGTCATGCTTGACACCATGACCGACAACAAAGTGCGTACCGTGGCCGAGGTGCGGCACGCCTTTAGCAAACACGGCGGCAATTTGGGCACCGACGGCTCGGTGGCGTTTCAGTTTAAGCACGTGGGGCAGTTGGTGTTTGCCCCGGGTACGCCCGAGGATGCGTTACTTGAGGTGGCGCTTGAAGCTGGCGCCGACGACGTCATCACCACCGACGACGGCGCCATTGAGGTACTCACTGACCCGTCGGCGTTTGAAGCGGTGCGCAACGCCTTGCAGGACGCCAATTGGGCGGCGGAGCTGGCCGAAATCACCATGCGCCCCGAAAACACGGTGGCATTGGCGGGCGACGACGCGCTGCGCATGCGCAAGCTTTTGGACATGCTCGAAGACCTGGACGACGTGCAGGCGGTCTACCACAACGCCGAACTCGACGCATGAGGGTATTGGTGCTTGGCGGTGGGGGCAGGGAGCACGCCCTGGCCTGGAAGCTGGCGCAATCGCCCCTGGTCTCGCAGGTGTTGGTGTGTCCGGGTAACGCCGGCACGGCGGCCGATGAGCGGCTGACCAACGTGCCCGATATGGATGTCCCCGAACTGGTGGCATGGGCCAAGCAAGAGCGTATGGGGCTGACCGTGGTGGGGCCGGAGGCCTGGCTTGCCAAAGGCGTGGTGGATGCTTTTCGCGCGCAAGGCTTGGCAATTGTGGGGCCCACACAAGCTGCCGCACAGTTAGAAACCTCTAAGTCGTTTGCCAAAGACTTTATGCAGCGGCACGGTATTCCAACCGCAGCGTATCAAAGCTTTACCAACCGACAAGCCGCACGCGATTATGTGCACGCGCAGGGCGCGCCGATTGTGGTCAAGGCCGACGGCTTGGCCGCTGGCAAAGGGGTGGTGGTGGCCACCACCCAAGACGAAGCGCTGGCCGCGATCGACAACATGTTGCCCGAAGACAACCCCAAGCAAGGCGCGCGGGTGGTGATAGAGGCCTGTTTGGTGGGTGAAGAAGCCAGTTTTATGGTGTTGTGCGACGGCGAAACGGTGCTGCCGCTGGCCACCAGTCAAGACCACAAGCGCTTGGGCGATGGCGATCAAGGCCCCAACACCGGGGGTATGGGGGCGTACTCACCGGCGCCGGTGGTAACGCCCGAGTTGCACGCGCGCATCATGCGTGAAATTATTAAGCCCGCGGTGCGCGGCATGGCCCAAGACGGGGAGCCATACACCGGCTTTTTGTATGCCGGTGTCATGATTGACACGCAACAGCGTGTGCATGCCTTGGAATTCAACTGCCGCTTGGGTGACCCCGAAACGCAACCCATTCTGATGCGCTTGCGCAGCGACTTGGCGGCGGTGCTGCTGGCGGCTGCGCAAGGGCATTTACAAGATGCTCAGCTCGACTGGGACACGCGTTGCGCATTGGGTGTGGTGTTGGCTGCGCATGGGTACCCGCAGAACCCGCGCACGGGCGACGCAATCACGGGTTTGCCCAGCGCGCAGGACGACTTGCAGGTGTTTCATGCGGGCACCGCGCGCGATGCCAACGGCCGCTTGGTTGGCGCCGGTGGTCGGGTGCTGTGCGTGACTGCCTTGGGCGCCAACGCAGGCGATGCCCGCCGCCGCGCGCTTGAGGCCATGCAGGGTATTGAACTGCCTGGCTCACAATACCGGCGCGACATTGGCTGGCGCGCCACCGGGGCCAAGCGTTGACGCCAACCATGCGCCGCAGCCGCTTGGCCGCGTGGTTGTTGCGCCGCATGGGGTGGACGTTGTTGCAGCCCGAATTGCCTGGGCCCAAAGGCATCATTGTGGTGTATCCGCACACTTCGGCGGCTGATTTTTTTGTCGGTTTGTTGGCCAAATGGGCGCTGGGCTGGCCGGTGCATTTTTGGGCCAAACATTCGCTGTTTCGGTGGCCACTGGTGGGGCGTTGGCTGCGCTACCTTGGCGGGGTTTCGGTGCGCAGGCAAAAAGCGCACGGCTTGGTGGCGCAAACGCTGGCGGCCATGCAAGCGGCCGACTGGTTTTGGCTGGCCATTGCACCCGAAGGCACGCGCTCGGCCGGTGCCGGCTGGCGCACAGGGTTTTATCATGTGTGGCAGCAGGCCAACGTGCCCTTGGGAGTGGCCATACTCGACTACCAAGGGCGCACGGTCGGGGTGCGTGCGTTTTTGACATGCACGGGCGATATCCAAGCTGATTTTGAACG
This sequence comes from Candidatus Fonsibacter lacus, assembly GCA_009921245.1. Lineage (GTDB taxonomy): Bacteria > Pseudomonadota > Gammaproteobacteria > Burkholderiales > Burkholderiaceae_C > RS62. Next base: position 4,841 of record RFXW01000070.1, read on the forward strand.
TATTGCCCAATGCGTGGGTGAGGTGCATGGATACCGGGCCCACTGTGCCGCGCCTGTTCAACCTTTGTCGTCAACCCCAAGCACCACCGTAACCCCATGACCACCGAACCGTTAAGCCAAGCCCAAGCGTCCACGGTTGACCCCACCGAGGTGCGGGCCTACTTGCAAGGCTTGCAGCAGCGCATCATTGACGCCTTGCAGGCCATGGAAACCGTGCCGGTTACCCGGGACGACTGGCAAAAGCCCCCAGGCGAGCCGTTGCAGGGCAACGGCTGCACCCAAATTTTTGAAGATGGCTCGGTGTTTGAGCGCGCCGGTTGCGGCTTCTCGGCTGTTCGCGGCCCCAAACTGCCGCCTTCAGCCAGTCAGCACCGACCTGAATTGGCGGGCGCGCCATTTGAGGCCATGGGCGTGTCGTTGGTGTTTCACCCGCGCAACCCCATGGTGCCCACGGTGCATATGAACGTGCGCATGCTGATGGCCAAGCCAGCCCATGCTGCCCCCGTGGCGTGGTTTGGTGGCGGCATGGATTTAACGCCGTATTACGGCTTTGCCGAAGACGCCAAGCATTTTCATCAAACCTGTGCCGAGGCGTTGGCACCGTTTGGTTCAGACAAGTACCCACGCTTTAAAAAGTGGTGCGACGAGTATTTTTATTTGGCCCACCGTGGTGAGCCGCGTGGTGTCGGCGGCATATTTTTTGACGACTTCGCCGAACTGGGTATGGCGCAAAGCTTTGCCATGCTGCGTGCGGTGGGCGACGCGTTGTTGCCTGCCTACCTGCCCATTGTGCAGCGGCGCCATGCGATGCCGTGGGGCGAGCGCGAGCGCGAGCATCAGTTGGTGCGGCGCGGGCGTTATGTGGAATTTAATTTGGTGTGGGACCGTGGCACCCACTTTGGGCTGCAATCGGGTGGGCGCACCGAGTCGATTTTGCTCTCCATGCCGCCGCTGGTGAAGTGGCGCTATCAGCGAACCCCAGAGCCCTCAAGCCCTGAGGCGGCGTTGTTAACCGATTTTTTGGTGGCCAAAGATTGGCTGGCGTAGGCGCGCAAACCAGCCGCTGCGTTGGCATTTATGGTGGGGCGTTTGACCCGCCGCATCAGGCCCATGTGGCGCTGGCGCAGGCGGCGTTGGCGCAATTGGCGCTTGACCAGTTGTACATTGTCCCCACCGGCGATGCCTGGCACAAAACGCGCCCGCTCAGCGCCGCGGCGCATCGCTTGCGCATGGCCGAGCTGGCCTTTGCCGACTTAAGCGGGGCCGTGGTAGACCCGATTGAGCTGCAACGCCAAGGGCCAAGTTACACCCTGCAAACCCTGGTGGCACTGCAAGCGCGCGAATCGGCCGATGCATGGTGGTTGGTGCTGGGGCAAGATCAACTCGAGCGCCTACCCACCTGGCATGGCTGGCAAGATTTGCTGTCGCGTGTGCACCTGGCGGTGGCGCCGCGCGGCAGCGGCCCTTGCCAATTGCCCGATGGCGCGCGCCCACTGGGTTTTTGGGTGTTGGATTTTGCGCCGCAACCGGTGAGTGCCACGGCGCTGCGCGACGCGGCCATCAACGATAGACTGGCAACCACGTCGCACCAGTTGCCAGCGGCGGTGTGGCAGTACGTGCAAACGCATCACCTTTATCAACGCTAACCCTGTTTACCGTATTCATGACTGAAACCCCTTCTTCTGCATCACGTCATTTGCAAAAGTTACAACGCACCATTGCCGAGGCACTGGATGACGTGAAGGCACAGGACGTCAAGATTTTTAACACCGCCGCCATGACGCCGCTGTTTGAGCGGGTGGTAATTGCCAGTGGCACGTCGTCTCGGCAAACCCGGGCGTTGGCGGCGCACGTGCGCGATCAGGTGGTGGCCATGGGTGGCGACAAACCCCGGGTGGAGGGGCAAGACGCCGGCGAATGGATTGTGGTGGATTGCGGTGCGGCGGTGGTACACATCATGCACCCGGCGGTGCGGCAGTATTACCGTCTTGAGGACATTTGGGGCGAAAAGCCGGTGCGGCTCAAGCGCAGCGGCACGGCGGACAAATGAAGCTGTGGGTGGTGGCCGTGGGGCAGCGGTTGCCAGCCTGGGCCGAGACCGCATGTGCCGATTACCTTAAACGGTTTGGCCCCGATATGCCGCTGGCGCTGCGCACCGTGCGCTCGGCCACCCGGCACCATGGCGACGCCACCGCCGCAATCAAACAAGAAGAGCAAGCCATTAACGCCGCCATAAACAAGGGTGTGTACCGCGTGGTGTGCGATGAACGCGGCCAACGCGTCACCACCGAGGCGCTGGCCAAGCGTTTGCAACGTTGGCAACAGGACGCCCGTGACGTGGCACTGATCATCGGTGGCGCCGATGGCCTAAGCGCCGAGTGGCGCGACGCCTGCGACGAGCAGTTGCGGCTGTCCGACCTTACGCTGCCGCACGCATTGGCGCGCGTGTTGGTGCTGGAGCAGTTGTACCGCGCCTGGAGCTTAAACCATGGCCACCCCTACCACCGGGCTTGAGCACGCGGCCCAGTCTGCGTTGCCGCCCATGCTTTATTTGGCCTCGCAAAGCCCGCGCCGGCGCGAGCTGTTGGCGCAGTGGGGGGTGTCGTGCCACATGCTGGTGGCTGACGACACCGAAGATGTGGAGGCGCTGGAGCAGGTGCGCCGCGGCGAGTCACCCAAGGCCTATGTGCAGCGGGTCACGCGCGACAAACTGAACGCCGCTTTGCAACGTTGGGCGGCACGCGGCTTACCGCCAGCCCCCGTGCTATGCGCCGACACCACCGTGGCCAAGGGTAGCCAGTTGTTTGGTAAACCCAACGATGCCGCCCATGCGCACGCCATGCTGCAGGCCTTGTCGGGGTGCACGCATCGGGTGCTGACCTCGGTGGCGGTGGCGGTGCCCGGCGGCGCCGTGCACCAGACCTTGGCCGTGGCCCGGGTACGCATGCAAACCATAACGCCCGAGGCCATGGCACGTTATGTGGCCAGCGGCGAGCCGTTTGGCAAAGCGGGGGCTTACGCCATACAAGGCGCCGCGGCGGTATGGGTGAGCCATTTGTCGGGCAGCTACAGCGCGGTGGTGGGTTTGCCCGCACACGAAACCGCTCAGTTGCTGGCCAAGGTGGGGGTGGACTTGCCTTTTGCGCAAGCCCCACACAACCGCTAAGCAAGCCGTTACAGTTGCGCCATGCCAGATGAAATTCTGATTAACTGCGCGCCGCACGAGGTGCGCGTGGCCACCATTGATCAAGGCGCTGTACAAGACGTTTTGGTGGAGCGCAGCCTGAATCGTGGTTTGGTGGGCAATGTGTATGTGGGCAAAGTTACCCGCGTGTTGCCCGGCATGCAATCGGCGTTTGTTGATATTGGCTTGGCGCGTAGCGGTTTTTTGCACGTGGCCGATTTGATCCCGGTGGGGCAAAGCCAAACCCGAGGCGAGGGCACCCCGCTGCCTATTGAGCATCAACTGCACGAGGGCCAAACCCTTATGGTGCAAGTACTTAAAGACCCGATGGGCAGCAAAGGCGCGCGCTTAACCACCCACATCAGCTTGCCCGGGCGTTTGCTGGTGCTGCTGCCGCGCGAGCCACACATTGGCGTGTCGCAAAAAATTCCGCCTGAGCAGCGCGAGGTGCTGCGTACGCGGCTACAAAGCTTGGTTGATTCGGGCGAGGCGGAATCGGGCATGGGTTTGATTTTGCGCACCAACGCCGAGCTGGCCAGTGACGACGAATGGCTGATGGACATGCGTTACCTGCGCGCCACATGGCAGGCGGTGCAGCAAGCGGCCACGCAGCGTGCCGCGCCGTGCTTGTTGTTGGCCGACCTCACGCTGGCGCAACGGGTGCTGCGCGATTGGGCCGACAGCGACACCCGCCACATTTGGATCGACTCGCACGAGCAATTGGCGTGGTTGCAACAATTTGCGCAAACCTACACCCCGCATTTACTCGACAAACTGGTGTTGCACACCGGTGAGCGTGGTCTGTTTGAAATGTACAACGCCGAGCAAGAAATTCGGCGCGCGTTGCAGCGTCGTGTTGACTTGAAGTCGGGTGGCTATTTGGTGGTGGACGCCACCGAGGCCTTAACCGCCATCGACGTCAACACCGGCGGCTACGTGGGTGAGCGCAATTTTGCCGACACCGTGTTTAAAACCAATCTTGAGGCGGCGCACATGATCGCCCGCCAACTGCGGCTGCGTAACCTAGGCGGCATCGTGGTGGTGGACTTTATTGACATGGCACAAGACGCGCATCGCGACGCGGTGCTTGATGCGCTGCAGCGCCAACTGGCGCGCGACCGGGTGCGCACCGCGGTGGGCGGGTTTTCGCCTTTGGGGCTGTTGGAGCTCACCCGCAAGCGCACCCGAGAATCGTTGGCGCAGGTGCTTACCGAAGCGTGTCCGGCGTGCGACGGCCGCGGCCACGTAAAGACCCCACGCACCGTGTGTTACGACATCTTGCGCGAAATCCTCACCGAGTCGCGCAGCTTCAGCCCACAGCATTTTGCGGTGGTGGCGCACCCCAGCGTGATCGATATGTTTCGCGACGAAGAAAGCCAGCATTTGGCCAACCTAAGCGGCTTTATTCAAAAAGCCATTGCGTTGCATGCCGAACCTACGTTTGCGCCAGAGCATTACGACATCGTGCTGCATGGCAGCGCGTCATCGCCGGCCGCCTAGCTTGGCTGGCCCAGCCGGTGCAATTGCGCGTACAGCCCGCCTTGGGCCAGCAGCGCCTGATGCGTGCCTTGTTCGGCGATTTGGCCTTCGGCCATCACCACCACCCGGTCGGCGTGCTCGACCGTTGAGAGTCGGTGCGCAATGATGATCACCGTGCGGCCCCGCATCAAGCGCTGCAAGGCTTCTTGCACCAAG
>RFXW01000008.1 GCA_009921245.1 Candidatus Fonsibacter lacus
GCAAGCTTAAGGTTTTGTTTTAAGGCTTCGTCCATCAGTGCCAACACCCCTGGGCGCAAACCCACGGCGCCGTCGTGCACCGCGGCTTCGTAGGCTGCAGTTTTGAGGTCGTGCAGCCGTTGAATCCGCTCTTGCAAGCCACCCTCTAGGTCGGTGATATCGGGGTGTACCTCATGCCAGTAGGCGGTGATGCGCTCTTTGCCACCCGAGATGTCGAGCAAGCGGGTGTAGGTTGGCACGTCCCAATGCCAATCCAGGCCGTCCTCTGTAAACGCCTGGTTGAATGCCTGCCTATGCATTTCTTCGGTATCGGCCAAGGTGCCGTCGACGTCGAATATCAATGCCTTAACAATGTCTTTTTTCATGGGAACTCTTTTGATGCTTGAAACACGCGACTGGCCAGTATGTCACTGCACTCGATGGTGCTTAGGCGCTGTGCGTCCAGGGTGGTGTCTTGTGCCTGAAACAGCCGACTGGCTTGACGTAGGCGGGCCCGATCCAGCGCGTTGCGTAGGCTGCGGGCGTTGGCAAAGTGCGGTTGCGTCATGCGCTTATTGATGTATGCGCGCAGCACCTCATCGGCGCCCTCGCCCAAGCAGTAGCTTTGCTCTTGCAGCATGCGGTGCGCGATAGCCATGAGCTCATCGGCGTCGTAGTCGGGAAAGTCCAAATGGTGGGCAATCCGGGAATTCATGCCCGGGTTACTTTGGAAAAAAGTATCCATGCGATCTTTGTAGCCGGCCAAGATCACCACCAGGTCGTCACGCTGGTTTTCCATTACCTGCAACAAGATTTCAATGGCCTCTTGACCGTAGTCGCGCTCGTTTTCTGGTTTGTAAAGGTAATACGCCTCGTCAATAAACAGCACGCCCCCCATTGCCTTTTTTAGTACCTCGCGGGTTTTGGGCGCGGTGTGGCCAATGTATTGGCCTACCAAGTCGTCGCGGGTAACCGCCACCAAGTGGCCCTGGCGCACGTACCCCAAACGGTGCAAGATGGCCGCCATACGCAACGCCACGGTGGTTTTGCCGGTACCGGGGTTGCCGGTAAAGCTCATGTGCAAGCTGGGCGACTGGGTTTGCAAGCCGTGTTGGGCACGCAGTCGATCGATGACCAACAAGGCGGCGATATCGCGCACCCGCGACTTCACTGGCTGCAAGCCAATCAGTTCACGGTCAAGCTCGGCCAACACCTCCAGCACCTGTGTTTGGCCCAAGGCCTCGGCCACGGTGTGCGCCGGCGACTCGGCCGCCGCCTCAGGTGCGGATGGCGCAGCGTCAGAGCCGCCGCGCGTGCCAGGCAAGTGGTACATGGACACCCGATGGCCCCGTTAGTAGCGCTCACCCTCGGGCTTGTCGGTGGCGTAACTGTGCACGGTGTAACGCATGGTGCGGTTGTGCCACTCTTGACGCACCAAACCAAAGCCGGGTTCGTTGGCGGGGCGGTTGACAATAAAGCTCATGGCAATCGATTCCACGCCACGCGTTGAATCGAACGCCATGAGTCGAATGTAGTGGCTGGGAAAAGCGTCGCGGCAGGCTTTGAGCTCCATCATGACGCCGGCGGCGTCGCTGAGGTCGAACATGGGCATGCCGAACATTTCCCAGTAGGTGTTGCGTGGATGCGGGTCGTCGGTGTACTCCACACTCCAAGCGTAGCCCTTACCCAAGCCATATTGGATTTGGGTTTGAATTTCAGCGTCGGTGAGGTCGGGCAAAAAACTGAATTGGCCTTGGGTAACGCGGCCGGTGGGGTTGGTCATCATGGCAGGATCTCCTTGTGCGCCTGTGGCTTAGGCCACCGACGGGGTGGTGGCGTAGTCGCTGGTGTCGGTGGGTGCGTAGTTGAAGCTCACGTCTTTCCAAGTGTCCAGCGCCTGCTTTAAGGGGGTACAAGACTTGGCGGCGTGTTGCAGCACGTCCATGCCCTCGTTGATGAGGTCTTTGCCTTCGTTGCGCGCCTTGACCATGGCCTCCAGTGCGACCCGGTTGGCCACTGCACCGGCTTGAATGCCCGCAGGGTGACCAATGGTGCCACCGCCGAATTGCAACACCACGTCGTCGCCAAACAAGTCGATCAGCTGGTGCATTTGGCCGGCATGAATGCCGCCCGAGGCCACCGGCATGACTTTTTTCAGGTCACACCAGTCTTGATCAAAATACAAACCGCGTGGCAAGTCGGTGTGGGTGTAGGCGTCGCGGCAGACGTTGTAGTAGCCCTGAACCGTCATGGGGTCGCCCTCGAGTTTGCCCACGGCGGTGCCCGCATGCATGTGATCGACACCGGCCAATCGTAGCCATTTGGCAATCACGCGAAACGACACCCCGTGCGACTTCTGCCGGGTGTAGGTGCCGTGTCCAGCGCGATGCAGGTGCAGGATCATGTCGTTGCGACGGCACCAGTTGGCCAAACTTTGAATGGCGGGCCAACCCACAATCAGGTCGATCATGATGATGACACTGCCCAACTCTTTGGCCAATTCAGCACGCTCGTATATGTCTTCCATGGTAGCGGCGGTGACGTTGAGGTACGAGCCTTTGACCTCGCCGGTGGCGGCACTGGCTTTGTTGACGCCGTCCATAACGTACAAAAAGCGGTCGCGCCAATGCATAAAGGGCTGGGAGTTGATGTTCTCGTCGTCCTTCATGAAGTCCAGGCCACCCTTGAGCCCTTCGTAGATCACGCGACCGTAGTTGCGCCCAGATAGCCCCAGCTTGGGTTTGGTGGTGGCGCCCAACAGCGGACGCCCGAATTTGTCTAGGCGCTCACGCTCAACAATGAGGCCGGTGGGTGGGCCCTTGAATGTCTTCACCAGCGCCACCGGCACGCGGATGTCTTCGAGGCGAGCGGCCTTGAGGGGCTTGAATGAAAACACGTTGCCAATCAAGCTGGCGGTGATGTTGGCGATGGAGCCTTCTTCGAACAAGATGATGTCGTAAGCCACCCAAGCAAAGTATTGCTCGGGGTTGTTGGGCACCTGCTCCACTTTGTAGCACTTGGCGCGGTAGTTTTCGCAGGCGGTTAAGCGGTCGGTCCAAACCACCGTCCAGGTGGCGGTTGACGACTCGCCCGCCACCGCGGCACCAGCCTCGACGGGGTCCACGCCCTCTTGTGGGGTGATGCGGAACAGGCAAATGGTGTCGGTGTCTTTGGGGATGTAGTCGGGCTGCCAATAGCCCATTTGGCGGTACTTAAGAACCCCTGCGCTGTACCGGGCTTTGGAGTCGGTGATTTGGGTGGCGTCGGTGGTGATGGTGCTCATGCGCAGCCTCCTGTAAAACGATGGATAGACTTTAACAATATCTATACATTGATGTCTATTTACATTTATTTCATGTTCGATTAAGCTTTTGCTTAATGAAAAACGCCACCTTTCGCCAACTGCGTGTGTTCAACGAAGTGGCGCGCCACCTGAATTTCTCTAAAGCCGCCCAGGCGTTGCATCTAAGCCCGCCGGCGGTGACCCAGCAAATCAAGGAGCTCGAGGGCCATGTGGGTCTGCCCCTGTTCGACCGGGTGGGCAGGCGCGTCAACCTGACCACCACTGGGGAATACATGCTGGTCTACGTGCGGCGCATTTTGGCCACAGTTAAAGAGGCCGAAGACGCCACCGCCCGCCTGCGCGGCCTGGCCGGCGGGCGGCTGGTGGTGGGCATGGTGAGCACGGCCAAGTACTTGTTTCCCCATCTTTTGGCCGACTTTCGCCGCAAGTACCCGGGGGTGGAGGTGCAATTGCACACCGGTAACCGGGCAACGTTGGTGCGCCAGCTCAGTGACAACGAACTGGACCTGGCCTTTATGGGTAACCCGCCAAGCGAACTGGCGGCGCGCGCCGAGCCTTTTGCCGCGCACCCGCTGGGCTTTGTGGCCGGCCCCGACCACCCACTGGCCCAATTGCCGCTCGTGGAGTTGGATGAATTGGCCAACTGGCCATGGATTGCGCGCGAGCCCGGTTCGGGCACACGCGCGCTGATGGAGCGGTTTTTTCAAACGCTGCGCTCGCCGCCGGCGATTGTGATGGAGATGACCAGCAACGAAGCAATTAAGCAAGCGGTAATGGCCGGTATGGGGTTGAGCTTTTTATCGCTGCACACGCTGGCGTTGGAGCGTCAACACGGGCTGCTCAAGGTGTTGCCAGTGCCCGATACGCCGATCATGCGGCGCTGGCATGTGGTGAGTCAGCCCACGCGGGTGTTGTCGCCAGCAGCCGAGGCGCTGCGCTATCACGTATTGGCCGAAGGCGAGCGATTCATTGCGCGGTATTTTGGCGAGACGCCCGAGACCGACCGCCCCTAACCTCGGTACAACCAGGGCACGTCAAGGACACGCGCACCCAACCACGCCATGGCTTGGTTGCGCAGCCACGCTGGCACCCCTTGGGCGTGAAACCAACGCGCGTTGCGCTGCGCCCTGGCCTGCACCCGTGCGTTACGCCGCCAACGTGCGGCGGCGTAGCCCGCCAGCGCATGCTCAACAACTGATGTTGCACCCGCCAAGGCTTGACCCAAGGCGTGGGCGTCCTCGATGGCCATGCCCGCACCTTGCGCCATGTAAGGCAGCATGGGGTGTGCGGCGTCGCCCACCAGCGCCACCCGCGCCCATGCCATTTGCTCCGCTCGTACCAAGGGCGGACGCTGCACCACCGGCCACTGACGCCAACCGTCGCCGGCTTCGGCGGCGGCCTCCAGCAGGGTACGTAACGGCGCACAAAAAGTCGGCAGGCGGGATTGCAAAGCTTCCCACTGCGCCATTTGCTGCCAGCGCGGTGCCAGCGATGCGGCCTCGGCACCCTCAAGAAAAACCGCCACGTTGAGCACCTCGCCGCGGCGCACGGGGTACACCACCACATGCGCCTGCGGCGCCAGCCACACCTGTACATCAAGGGTGCGGCACGCCGCGGGCAGCGCCTGTTGCAGCGGCAAAGCGCGGTAAGCCACATGGGTGGTCGGCAGGGGCGGCTGGGCATCCACCACCTGCGCGCGTAGACGACTCCACACGCCGTCGGCCAGCACCAAAGCCTGCGCGGCATGCTCAGCCTCATGCACGCGCAACGTGCCCGTTTGGGGATTGATGGCGCTGACCTCAGCGGCCGCGTGCGCGGTCACGCGGTGTTGCTGCGCGTGCTGCAGCAAGGCTGCGTGCAGGTCGGCGCGATGCAGGGTCAGGTAGGGCGCGCCGTATTGTGTCTGCGCGCGTGACGCCAAAGGCAAACGGCCCAGCGTGACCCCTCGAGAGGCGCAACGCACATGCAGCGCCGCGGGCTCAACCGCGCACGCCCGCAAGCTTGGCAGCACGCCCCAGTGTTGCAATCGGCGGGTGGCGTTGGGGCCCAATTGAATGCCCGCGCCAGCCTCGCCAAAGGCGCTGGCCTGCTCCCACAGCGACACCTGCCAGCCCGCCTGAGCGGCGGCAATGGCCGCAGCCAAACCACCAATGCCACCCCCAATCACACCAAGCGCTGGCTTGGCTTGGCCTCTATCGGGGATGTGCATGCGTGCGGTGTGGCTGGGCCAGCCTTAAGCGGCCGGTACCCCTTTGGCAGACGCCACGTATTCCTCGATTTGATCGAAGTTCATGTACCGGTACACGCTGTCGGCGTCTTGGTTGATGATGCCCATTTGCTCGTGGTACTCGGCCACCGTGGGAATCCGCCCAAGCTTGGAGCACACCGCCGCCAATTCGGCAGAGCCCAAAAACACCTGCGCGTTTTTACCCAAACGGTTGGGGAAATTACGCGTGCTGGTGGACATCACCGTGGCACCCTCGCGCACCTGTGCTTGGTTGCCCATGCACAGGCTGCACCCGGGCATTTCGGTACGCGCGCCGGCGTTACCAAAAGCGGCGTAGTGCCCCTCTTTAACCAACTCGTCTTGGTCCATTTTGGTGGGAGGTGCCACCCACAAGCGCACCGGAATATCGCGTTGCGTGCCCAGCAGTTTGGCGGCGGCGCGGAAATGGCCGATGTTGGTCATGCAGCTGCCAATGAACACCTCGTCGATTGGGGTGTTGACCACGTGCGAGAGGGTCTTGGCGTCATCTGGGTCGTTCGGGCAACACACAATTGGCTCTTTGATGTCGTCGAGGTTGATATCAATCACCGCGGCGTAACTGGCGTCGGCGTCGGCGCGCAGCAGGTTGGGCGCGTCCAGCCAGGCTTGCATGGCGTCGATACGGCGCTGCATGGTGCGAGCGTCGGCGTAACCGTTGGCAATCATGTGCTTAAGCAGCACGATGTTGGACGTTAGGTATTCCTTGATCGGCGCTTCGTCTAAGGCAATCGTGCAACCAGCGGCGGAGCGCTCGGCCGAGGCGTCAGCCAATTCAAACGCCTGTTCCACTTTGAGATTGGGCAGGCCCTCAATTTCAAGCACACGCCCAGAGAAAATATTTTTCTTGCCCTTTTTCTCCACCGTGAGCAAACCCTGTTGGATGGCGTACAGCGGGATGGCGTGCACCAAATCGCGCAAGGTCACGCCGGGCTGCATCTTGCCCTTGAAGCGCACCAACACGCTCTCTGGCATGTCAAGTGGCATCACCCCTGTGGCGGCCGCAAACGCCACCAAACCGGAGCCTGCCGGAAACGAAATGCCAATGGGGAAACGGGTGTGGCTGTCGCCGCCGGTGCCCACGGTGTCGGGCAACAACATGCGATTCAGCCAAGAGTGGATCACACCGTCACCGGGGCGCAACGACACGCCGCCACGGTTGCTGATGAACGCAGGCAGTTCGTGGTGCATTTTGACGTCGACCGGCTTGGGGTAGGCCGCGGTGTGACAAAACGATTGCATCACCAAGTCAGCGCTAAAGCCCAAACAGGCGAGGTCTTTTAATTCATCGCGCGTCATGGGGCCGGTGGTGTCTTGACTGCCCACGGTGGTCATACGCGGCTCACAGTACGTGCCCGGCAGAACCCCTTGCCCCTCAGGCAAACCGCAGGCGCGGCCCACCATTTTTTGCGCCAAGGTAAAGCCCGTGCCGGTGCCCTGGGGTACGGCCGGCAAACGAAATACCGTGCTCGGGGGCAGGCCCAGCGCCTCCCGGGCTTTGGCGGTCAGGGCGCGACCAATGATTAAGTTGATGCGACCGCCGGCGCGCACCTCGTCGAGCAAGACCGGGCTTTTAAGCGCGAACTCCGCCACCGTTTGCCCGTTTTTGGTGACCTTGCCGTCGTACGGATGGATGTCGATCACATCCCCCATTTCCAAAGCCGAAACGTCAACCTCAATCGGCAACGAGCCTGAATCTTCTTGCGTGTTAAAAAAGATGGGCGCGATCTTGCCACCCAAGGTAATACCGCCAAAACGCTTGTTGGGCACATAAGGAATGTCTTGCCCGGTGGCCCAAACCACGCTGTTGGTGGCGGATTTGCGGCTTGAGCCTGTGCCCACCACGTCGCCCACGTAAGCAACCAAATGGCCTTTTTCTTTGAGCGATTCAATAAAAGCAATCGGTCCGCGCTTGCCGTCTTCTTCGGGCGTGAAGGCCGCGCCAGCTCGCGCATTTTTGAGCATGGCCAAAAAGTGCAGCGGGATGTCGGGGCGGCTCCACGCGTCGGGCGCTGGGGACAAGTCGTCGGTATTGGTTTCGCCGGGCACCTTAAACACGGTCACGGTAATGGTTTGTGGCACCTCGGGGCGCGCGGTAAACCACTGCGCGTCGGCCCAGCTTTGCAACACCGCTTGCGCTCTGGCGTGACCACCTTTGGCTTTGTCGGCGACGTCGTGAAACGCATCGAACATCAGCAACGTACCCTTAAGGCCCTGCGCGGCCAACTCGCCCACGTCGTTGTCGTCGAGTAGATCGATCAGCGGCTTGACGTTGTAACCACCCACCATGGTGCCCAGCAACTCGGTGGCGCGCTGGCGCGACAAAGCGGGCACCGCGACATCGCCGTGTGCCACGGCCGACAGAAAGCTGGCCTTGACCTTGGCCGCTTCATCGACCCCAGGTGGCACGCGATGGGTGAGCAGCGCCATGAGTTCATCGGCCTCTTGCGCCGGGGCCGCTTTGAGCAACTCAATCACGGCGGCGGTCTGTTGGGCATCGAGCGGCAACGGCGGAATGCCCATGGCGGCGCGCTCGGCAACGTGGGCTTGGTAACTTGCTAAAAAATCTGCCATGACATCCTCTTTGCTTTCAACGATTCACACGGCGCGCCGGCGGCGGCGCCGATAACTTAAAAGAACTGTGCCGCTGCGGCTGGCACCGCGACACCGGTTTGCTGGGCACGCTCAAGCACTTGCCAAAAGTAGCGGTAACTGGCGCGGTCTTGCAGCACCCCCCGTACCTGCACCGGCGCCCAATCGGCCGCAGCCGCAGCCAGCATGACCTCGGCGGCGTGCTCCACCTCGTCGGCGCTTGGCGCAAACGCTTGCAAGATGAGCGGAATTTGATCGGGGTGAATACTCCACATGCGCGTGCATGCAAACGATTCACGCGCTTGCTTGGCCGCTTGCGTAAAGGCTTGGGTGTCTTTGAATTCGGGTATCACCGCGTGCGACGGCACCTTGCCATGGGCGTGACACGCGCTGGCAATCGCCAGCTTGGCCCGCACCACCAATGGGTGGGTGAATTGCCCTTGCACCGACATGGCCGAGGCCGGAATGGCCCCGCCATGGGCCGAGACAAAATCCATCACACCAAAACTGAGCGACTGCAACCGGGGGTGCGCGGCAATATCAAAAGCGTGGTGCACCGCCAGCGGTGATTCGATCAGCGCGTGCAGCGGCAACTGCGGCGCACCGGCCTGGCTTACGGCGTCGGCGGCACGCAATAGGTCGGCCGGGCTGTCAACCTTGGGCACCATGACATACGCCAAGCGCGCCCCGGCTTGCCCAACCAAGCGGGCCACGTCGTGGTTGAAGCTGGGGTGATCCACCGGGTGCACCCTCACCCCCACGCGTGCCTGGGGGCCGGCCAAGGCCAGCATGTCGAGCACCAGTTCCACGTGCTCGGCTTCTCGCCCCACCGGGGCGCCGTCTTCGCAGTCCAGGGTGACGTCAAAACTGCACACCCCGGTTTGTTCCATGGTCTGGGCTTGCAGCGCCAAGCTTTTGCGCATGCGCGCCTCAACCCCGCAGTAGTGATCGCACACCGGCAGGGCCACGCCGCCGCCCTGCGCGCCGAGCAATACCTCCCGTGGATGGGCTGCCATGGCTTGTTGCCGGCGGTTACAGCAAGTGCGCCACGCCGCGCTGCTCGTCCAGCAGCTCGTTGAGCGTTTTTTGGATACGCTCATGGCTGAAGCTGTCGATCTCTAGACCTTCGATGACTTGGTAATCACCGCCAGCGCAGGTGACTGGAAAGCCAAACATGACGTCGTGCGGAATGTCGTACCAGCCGTCTGACGGCACACCCATGGTGACCCAGCCGCCGTTGGTGCCCAGCGCCCAATCGCGCATGTGATCGATGGCGGCGTTCGCCGCCGACGCCGCCGAGGACAGGCCGCGCGCATCGATGATGGCGGCCCCGCGCTTGCCCACCGTGGGCAAAAAGGTGTCGGCGTTCCAGACCTGATCGTTGATGCGGTCTTTGACCATGTCGGCGCCGACCGTGGCAAAACGATAGTCGGCGTACATGGTGGGTGAGTGGTTGCCCCAGACACACAATTTTTGAATCGCCGCCACTGGCTCACCCATTTTGGCTGCAAGCTGGCTTGCCGCGCGGTTATGGTCAAGGCGCAACATGGCGGTGAAGTTACGCCGTGGCAGATCGGGGGCGCTCTTCATGGCAATGTAAGCGTTGGTGTTGGCCGGGTTACCCACCACCAACACCTTGACGTTGCGGCTGGCCGAGGCGTTCAACGCCTTGCCCTGCGCGGTAAAAATTTGCGCGTTGGCCGCCAACAAATCGGCGCGCTCCATGCCTGGCCCACGCGGCCGAGCCCCCACCAGCAAGGCGTAATCGGTGTCTTTGAATGCTTGCACCGGGTCGCTATGCGCCTGCATATCGGCCAGCAGCGGAAAAGCGCAGTCTTGCAGTTCCATCATGACGCCGGTGAGTGCCTTTTGCGCTTTTTCATCGGGGATTTCGAGCAACTGCAATATCACCGGTTGGTCTTTGCCCAGCATCTCTCCGGAAGCAATACGAAACAACAGGGCGTAGCCAATTTGACCTGCGGCACCGGTAACGGCAACGCGCACGGGTTTTTTGCTCATGTGGGTGGACTCCGAGTGGTAAGGGGTGGCCTTGTGCACAAAAACAAAAGGCACGACAAACAACGTTTGAGTGTATGTCAGGCAAGGGTTAACGTCAACTTGTCTTGTGTCTTATATAAGATATGATTAAACCGCCATGCGAGCTCCCAACCCTGTTTTCTTTGCCCCCTCCCATGCGGCAACGGCGCCCAGCGGCGGCGACTCGAGCGCGCCGGCGTTTAGCCCGTTGTACCAGCAAATCAAGCAGTTGATTTTGCAGGGTTTGCAAAGCGGCGAATGGCGGCCCGGCGAACTCATTCCAAGCGAAACCGATTTGGCCGCCCGCTTTGGCGTCAGCCAAGGCACAGTGCGCAAAGCCATTGACGAACTGGCCCTGGACAACCTGCTGCTGCGGCGCCAAGGCCGCGGCACCTACGTGGCCACCCATGCCCAACGTCAGGTGCAACACCGGTTTTTGCGTTTGCATGCCGACGCCGCGGCCAGCGGCGTAAGCACGCCAGGTCAAAGGCACGTCATCGATTGCAAAAAAATTCGTGCCAGTGCCGAGGTGGCGCGGGCGCTGGGCCTGCGCACCGGCGACTCAGTGTGGCAGGTGCAACGGGTGCTGAGCTTTGATCAGGTACCGGTTATTTTCGAGGCCCTGTGGTTGCCTGCGACCCCTTTTAAGGGTCTGTCGCAAGAGCGTTTGGCGAGTCACCAAGGGCCACTCTACGGATTGTTTGAGTCCACTTTTGGCGTGCGTATGGTGCGCGCCGAAGAAAAAATTCGTGCCGTGCTGGCCACCCCAGACGCCGCGCAGTGGCTGGGCGTCACACCGGCGACACCGTTGCTAAGCGTCGAACGCGTGGCCTACACGTACAACGACCAGGCCATGGAGTTCCGGCGCGGCTTGTATCGAACCGAACACCATCATTACCGCAATGAATTGCAGTGAATGGTCTTGCTCTATGCTCCTACAATCCAACGCGTCTCACGTGCACCACGTGGGGCATGAGGCCTGTGTTTATCCATAAGCGTCCACCGGAATGTGTCCATGACAACCAACCGTAAAACCTTTCGCAACATCAACGCCCTCACCGATTTACCCAGCTACCGCTTACCGGCAGCGGGTTGGGTGTCCATCTTGCACCGTATCAGTGGCGCGGTGATGTTCATTTTGTTGCCCTTTATTTTGTGGATTTTTGACCGCTCCCTAACTTCTGAGCTGAGCTACGAAGGGCTCACCGCAAGTTTTGCTCAAGGCGTGGGCGTGGTGCCTGGTGCCGCGCTCAAGCTTGTGGCATTGGTGCTGTTGTGGGCGTTTTTGCACCACTTGTTCGCCGGCGTGCGGCACTTGATCATGGACGCCACACACCGGGTCACCAAGGGCTTTGGTCGGTCGTCGGCACAAGCCACGCTGGTGTTAAGCCTGGCGCTCACGGCTTTGCTTGGCGCCAAACTTTTTGGCCTGTATTAATTTAAACGGGTACTGCAACATGACTCAAACCAACCCCACTCAACGCGTCGTGGTCGGCGCGCACTACGGTTTGCGCGACTGGCTGGCGCAACGCGTCACGGCCGCCTTAATGACGCTCTTTACGCTGCTTGTGCTGGTGCAGGTGCTGCTTACCCCAGGGCCCATCACCTACGGCGTATGGGCTGGCATTTTTGCTGCGGGGTGGATGAAATTCATCACCTTTGCCGTGGTGGTGGCGCTGATTTACCACGTGTGGGTGGGTATGCGTGATATTTGGATGGACTACGTCAAGCCGCAAGGCGTGCGCCTGGGGCTGCACGCGCTCACCATGGTGTGGCTGGCCGGCTGCGCGGGCTGGACACTGCAAGTGCTTTGGAGAATTTAAAACATGACGCAAACTGCTCAACTTCCCAAGCGACGTTTTGACGTCATCATCGTCGGTGCCGGCGGCTCCGGTATGCGTGCCTCGTTGCAGTTGGCGCGCGCCGGGCTGAACGTGGCCGTGCTGTCCAAGGTGTTTCCGACACGCTCACACACCGTGGCCGCCCAAGGCGGCATTGGTGCCAGTTTGGGCAATATGTCTGAAGACAACTGGCACTATCACTTTTACGACACAGTCAAGGGTTCGGACTGGCTGGGTGATCAAGACGCGATTGAATTCATGTGCCGCGAAGCACCCAAGGTGGTGTACGAGCTGGAGCACTTTGGCATGCCCTTTGACCGCAACGCCGACGGCACCATTTACCAGCGGCCGTTTGGCGGACACACCGCCAACTATGGCGAGAAACCAGTGCAGCGCGCATGTGCGGCCGCGGATCGCACCGGTCACGCCATGCTGCACACCCTGTACCAGCAAAACTTGGCTGCTCGCACCACGTTTTTTGTGGAATGGATGGCGCTTGATTTGATTCGTGGCGCAGACGGTGAAGTGCTTGGCGTGTCGGCCCTAGAAATGGAAACCGGCGACGTGTACATGCTGCAAGCCCACACCACGATGCTGGCCACGGGCGGCGCAGGCCGAATTTTTGCTGCCTCCACCAATGCCTACATCAACACCGGCGATGGCTTGGGCATGGCGGCGCGTGCGGGCATTCCGCTTGAAGACATGGAATTTTGGCAGTTCCACCCCACCGGGGTGGCCGGGGCTGGCGTGCTGCTCACCGAAGGTTGCCGAGGCGAAGGCGCGGTGCTGCTCAACAGCAACGGCGAGCGCTTCATGGAACGTTACGCCCCCACGCTCAAAGACTTGGCGCCGCGCGATTTTGTGTCGCGTTGCATGGACCAAGAAATCAAAGAAGGCCGAGGCTGCGGCCCCAACCGAGACCATGTGCTGCTTAAGCTGGACCACTTGGGCGCCGAGACCATTCACAAGCGTTTGCCGTCGGTGTATGAGATTGGTGTGAACTTCGCCAACGTTGACATCACCCGCGAACCGATTCCGGTGGTGCCCACCATCCACTACCAAATGGGCGGTATTCCCACCAACATCAACGGTCAAGTGGTGGCCCCCAACGCACAAGGCAACCAAGAGATAGTGCCCGGCTTGTACGCAGTGGGCGAGTGCTCCTGCGTTAGCGTGCACGGCGCCAACCGCCTTGGCACCAACTCGTTGCTCGACTTGCTGGTGTTTGGCCGCGCCGCGGGCAATCACTTGGTGGCCAACCACCCCAAAGGGCGCGAGTTCCCCGACCTGCCCGCGGACGCGGCCGATGCGGCGCTGGCGCGCCTGGCCAAACTCGACGGCAACCCCGGTGGCGAATACGCGCAAGACGTGGCCAACGACATTCGCGCGGCCATGCAGCAGCACGCCGGCGTGTTTCGTACCCAAGCCAGCATGGACGAAGGCGTGGCCAAAATTGCCGCGTTGCGCGAACGCACCGAGGCCATTGGCCTTAAAGACAACTCCAAGGTGTTCAACACGGCACGTATTGAGGCCTTGGAAGTGGCCAATTTGATCGAATGCGCGCAGGCCACCATTGAGTCGGCGGCGGCACGCCACGAATGCCGAGGGGCGCACACCGTTAACGACTACGAGCGTGACGCAGACGACCCGCAGCACCCACTGGGGCGCAACGACGCCGAGTGGATGAAGCACACGCTGTGGCACAGCCAAGGCAACCGCTTGAGCTACAAGCCGGTCAACTTGAAGCCCCTCACCGTTGAATCGGTGCCGCCCAAAGTGCGAACCTTTTAAATTTTGTCCTCGATCACAAGCACACCAAAAAGTACGACCATGAGCAACACCCGGACTTTCAAAATCTATCGCTACGACCCCGATCAAGATGACAAGCCGCGCATGCAAACCATTAAGCTCGAGCTCGATGGCAGCGAGCGCATGCTGCTCGATGCACTGATCAAGCTTAAGTCGGTGGACCCCACGCTGGCTTTTCGACGCTCGTGCCGAGAGGGTGTGTGCGGCTCGGACGCCATGAACATCAACGGCAAAAATGGCCTGGCGTGTCTCACCAACATGCGCACCCTGCCCGACACCATCACGCTCAAGCCGCTGCCTGGCCTGCCGGTGGTGCGCGACCTGATTGTGGACATGACGCTGTTTTTTCAGCAATACCACTCGGTTAAGCCCTATTTGGTGAACCACACGCAAGCGCCAGAAAAAGAGCGCCTGCAGTTGCCCCAAGATCGCGACCAGCTCGATGGCCTGTACGAGTGCATTTTGTGCGCCAGCTGCTCCACCAGCTGCCCCAGTTTTTGGTGGAACCCCGATAAGTTCGTTGGCCCTGCCGGGCTATTGCAAGCCTACCGCTTCATTGCCGATAGCCGCGACGAGGCCACCGCCGAGCGCTTGGACAACCTGGAAGATCCTTACCGATTGTTCCGCTGCCACACCATCATGAACTGCGTGGACGTGTGCCCCAAGGGCCTTAACCCGACGCAGGCCATTGGCAAAATCAAAGAGCTCATGGTGAGCCGGACCGTGTAGTGAACACCGCCAGCGCCGCAAACACACCGTTAACGGCCACCGACCTTAGCCGGTTGCGCTGGCGCAGCCGCAGAGGTCTGCTGGAAAACGATTTGCTGATGGAGCGTTTTTTTTCGCAACACGCCAGCGCGCTCACCGAGCACCACCGCCAAGGGCTTGAGGTGCTGCTGGATTTGTCTGATAACGATTTGCTCGATTACTTGCTCGGCCGGGCGTCGCCGCCTCAAGCTTGGCCAACCGCCGCCCAAGACGTGTTAATCATGATGCGTCCCACGCCGGCTGATCACAACGCCCTTTGACGGAGAACCCCATGAAACTGTCTGACTACGAAGCCACCCTGTCGTTTTCTAACGGCAACCCCGATATTCAAATGCCGGTGTACAGCGGCAACATTGGCCCCGATGTCATTGACATTCGCAAGCTGTATGGCCAAACCGGCATGTTCACGTACGACCCGGGCTTTTTGTCCACCGCCTCGTGCCAGTCGACGATTACCTACATTGATGGCGACAAAGGCGAGCTGCTGTACCGCGGCTACCCCATTGAGCAGCTCGCCACGCAGTGCGATTATTTGGAGGTGTGCTACTTGCTGCTCAACGGCGAGCTGCCCAACGCCAAAGAAAAATCCGACTTCAATCACCTCGTGACGCACCACACCATGGTGCACGAGCAAATGCAGTATTTCATGCGCGGCTTTCGCCGCGACGCCCACCCGATGGCGGTTTTGACCGGCTTGGTGGGAGGTATGTCGGCGTTTTATCACGACAGCACCGACATCAACAACCCCGAGCACCGGCACATTGCCGCGATTCGACTGATCGCCAAAATGCCAACGCTGGTGGCCATGGCGTACAAATACAAAACCGGTCAGCCTTACATGTACCCGCGCAACAGCTTGTCGTACACCGGCAACTTTTTGCACATGATGTTTGGCACCCCCTGCGAGGACTACGTGGTCAGCCCCGTGGTTGAGCGCGCATTGGATCGAATTTTTATTTTGCACGCCGACCACGAGCAAAACGCCTCCACCTCTACGGTGCGGCTGTGTGGCTCCTCGGGCACCAACCCCTTTGCCGCCATCGCAGCCGGCGTCGCCTGCCTGTGGGGCCCAGCGCACGGGGGCGCCAACGAAGCGTGTCTCAACATGCTGCAAGAAATTCAAGCCATGGGCGGCGTTGAAAAAATCGGCACCTTTATTGACCAAGTTAAAGACAAAAACTCATCGGTGCGGCTCATGGGCTTTGGGCACCGGGTTTACAAAAACTACGACCCGCGCGCCAAGCTTATGCAAGAAACCTGCCGCGAGGTGCTTGGCGAACTTGGGCTAGAAAACGACCCGCTGCTCAAGCTGGCCGTGACGCTAGAAAAAATCGCCCTCGAAGACGATTACTTTGTGCAGCGCAAGCTCTACCCGAACGTGGATTTCTACTCCGGTATCGTGCAGCGCGCCATTGGCATCCCAGTGGATTTGTTTACCGGCATTTTTGCGCTGGCGCGCACCGTGGGCTGGATTGCCCAGCTCAACGAAATGATTGGTGATCCCGAGTACAAAATCGGGCGCCCGCGCCAGCTGTATTCAGGCTCGCCGGCGCGCGACGTCCCGGAGATTGCAGTGCGCGGCTAAGGCCTCGTTAAAATTGCGCCCCTAACACGGAGATTGAGTTATGGGGCGCACCCTTTACGACAAAATTTGGGACGAGCACGTTGTACGCGAAGAGGCCGATGGCACCGCGCTGCTCTACATTGATCGGCACCTGGTACACGAGGTAACCAGCCCGCAAGCCTACGAGGGCTTGCGCCAGGCGGGGCGCAAGGTGTGGCGGGCTTCGTCGGTGGTGGCCACGGCCGACCACAACACCCCCACCACCGATTGGGGCTTGGGCTACGACGGTATCACCGACCCCATCAGCAAAGAGCAAGTCACCACACTCGACCGCAACATCGAGCAATTTGGCGCTGCGGCTTATTTTCCGTTTTTGTCCAAGCGCCAAGGTATCGTGCATGTCATGGGGCCAGAAAACGGCGCCACCCTGCCCGGCATGACGGTGGTCTGCGGCGACTCGCACACCTCCACGCACGGCGCCTTTGGCGCGCTGGCGCATGGCATTGGCACCAGCGAGGTGGAGCACGTGTTGGCCACACAAACGCTGATTGCCAAAAAGGCCAAAAACATGCTGGTTCGCGTCAACGGCAAGCTGCCCAAAGGCTGCAGCGCCAAAGACGTGGTACTGGCGATTATTGGACGGGTGGGCACAGCTGGCGGCACCGGTTACACCATTGAGTTTGGCGGCCCGGCCATTCAAGCGCTTAGCATGGAAGGTCGCATGACGGTGTGCAACATGGCGATTGAGGCCGGCGCCCGTGCCGGCTTGGTGGCCGTGGACGACACCACCTTGCAATATGTCAAGGGCCGGCCCTTTGCCCCCACCGGCGCGGCGTGGGAGGCGGCGCAAAATCACTGGCGCACGCTGCACTCCGACGCCGATGCGCACTTTGACCACGTGGTGGAGCTCGATGTCAGCAACCTGCCGCCACAGGTGACATGGGGCACCTCGCCAGAAATGGTGTTGGGCGTGGATGGTCAAGTGCCCGACCCCGACCGCATCAAAGATGCCTCGCAGCGCGACGCAACCGAAAAAGCCCTGGCCTACATGGGTTTGCAGCCCGGCAAGCCGCTCGCCGATGTGCACGTCGACAAGGTTTTTATTGGCAGTTGCACCAACAGCCGCATTGAGGACATGCGCGTGGCTGCGGCGGTGGTAAAAAACCTAGGTCGCAAGGTGGCATCCAACGTGAAATTGGCCATGGTGGTTCCTGGCTCGGGCCTGGTTAAGGCGCAGGCCGAAGCCGAAGGCCTGCACCATATTTTTCAAGCCGCCGGCTTTGAATGGCGCGAGCCGGGCTGCAGCATGTGCCTGGCCATGAACGCCGACCGGCTTGAGCCCGGTGAGCGCTGTGCCAGCACCAGCAACCGCAATTTCGAAGGGCGTCAGGGCGCCGGCGGGCGTACCCATTTGGTAAGCCCCGCCATGGCCGCGGCCGCCGCGGTTCATGGCCACTTTGTTGACGTGCGCCAATTCAGCTAAGGAATCGACTCAATGCAAGCCTTTACCACGCACAAAGGGTTGGTGGCCCCGATGGACCGCGACAACGTGGACACCGATGCCATCATTCCCAAGCAATTTTTAAAAAGCATTCACCGCACCGGCTTTGGTCCCAACTTGTTTGACGCGTGGCGTTACCTTGACCCGGGCGAGCCTGGCCAAGCCCCGGCGCAACGCAAGCCCAACCCCGACTTTGTGTTGAACCAGCCGCGCTACCAAGGGGCAAGCGTGCTGCTGGCGCGCAAAAATTTTGGTTGTGGTTCGTCGCGCGAACATGCCCCATGGGCCTTGCAGCAATACGGGTTTCGTGCCCTGATTGCCGAGAGCTTTGCCGATATCTTTTTTAACAACTGCTTTAAAAACGGCTTGCTGCCCATTGTGTTGCCAGCCAGCCAAATTCAGCGCTTGTTTCATGAAACCGCGGCGTTCCCCGGTTTTGAGCTCACCGTTGACTTGCAAGCCCAGCACGTGGTGCTGCCCCAGGGCGAGTCGTTACCCTTTGAGGTTGAGCCGTTTCGCCGCCACTGCCTGCTGAATGGGCTGGACGATATTGGGCTAACCTTGCAACACGCCGACGCCATTGGCCAATACGAGGCGCAGCGGTTGCTGCAAAAGCCTTGGTTGGCCGCCACCCCGCAACTTAACTAACCCACTGCGTATGAAACGTATTGCCCTGTTGGCCGGCGACGGCATTGGTCCCGAAATCATGGCCGAAGCCGTTAAGGTGCTTCGCGCGCTGAACCTCAATTTGCAGCTGGACGAAGCCCCGGTGGGTGGCGCCGCCTACGATTTGCATGGTCACCCGCTGCCACCGGCCACGCTGGCTTTGGCGCAAGACGCCGACGCGGTGCTGTTTGGTGCCGTAGGCGATTGGAAATACGATCAACTCGAGCGTGCATTGCGACCCGAGCAGGCGATTTTGGGGTTGCGTAAACACCTGGGTCTGTTTGCCAATCTGCGCCCAGCCATTTGCTACCCACAACTCACGGCGGCCTCAAGCCTTAAACCCGAACTGGTGGCCGGACTCGATATTTTGATCATTCGTGAGCTCACGGGTGATATTTACTTTGGTCAACCACGTGGCCGGCGTCAGGCCACCGATGGCCATTTTCCGGGCGCCGAAGAAGCGTTTGACACCATGCGCTACAGCCGCCCCGAAATCGAGCGCATCGCCCATGTGGCGTTTGCGGCGGCGCGCCAGCGCCAGCGGCGGGTAACCAGTGTGGACAAAGCCAATGTGCTGGAGACCTTTCAACTTTGGAAAGACGTGGTCACCGAAGTGGGCAAACAATACCCCGACGTCGCGCTTGATCACATGTACGTAGACAACGCCGCGATGCAGCTGGTGAAAGAGCCCAAGCGCTTTGACGTGGTGGTCACAGGCAATATGTTTGGCGATATTTTGTCGGACGAAGCCTCCATGCTGACGGGTTCGATTGGCATGCTGCCCTCGGCCTCGTTGGACGCCAACAACAAAGGCCTTTACGAACCCAGCCACGGCAGCGCCCCCGATATTGCCGGCAAAGGCCTGGCCAACCCATTGGCCACCATTTTGTCGGCGGCCATGATGCTGCGTTATTCACTGGGCATGGAAGACGCGGCCCAGCGCGTGGAGGCGGCGGTGCAAGCGGTGTTGGCGCAAGGGCTGCGCACCGCCGACCTTGCCCAACCGGGCGAGGCCTCGGTGGGCACCGTGGCCATGGGTGATGCGGTGCTGGCTGCGCTCAATTAAAGCCTGGCCAGACCTTGGTCGAGCACGCTGCCCTAGAATGAAAGGCTTGAAAAAAACCGGTTGAGGGCGTAATGAGTCGTTTGGTGGGAGTCGTTGGCTGGCGGGGCATGGTGGGCTCGGTCTTGATGCAACGCATGCAAGCCGAGAACGACTTTGCCCACTGCGAAACCCAATTTTTTTCAACCTCCAACGCGGGCGGATCTGCACCCGAGGTGGCAGGCGCCCACGCCACCCTGGCCGACGCCTACGACCTTAAAGCCTTGGCGCGCTGCGATGTGGTGCTCACCGCGCAAGGCGGCGACTACACCACCCAAGTCTACGCGGCACTGCGCCAAGCGGGCTGGAAAGGGCACTGGATCGACGCCGCCTCAACCCTGCGCATGGCCCCAGAATCCGTGATTGTGCTGGACCCCGTGAACCTGCCGGTGATTGAGCAAGCGCTGGCGCGTGGTGGCCGCGACTGGATTGGTGGCAACTGCACCGTCAGCTGCATGCTCATGGGTGTGGGCGCACTGTTCAAAGCCGGTTTGGTGGAATGGATGAGCACCCAAACCTATCAGGCCGCCAGTGGCGGTGGCGCGCAGCACATGCGCGAGTTGCTCAACCAATTTGGCACGTTGCACGCCGAGGTCAAGCCCCTGCTTGACGACACCCACAGCGCCATTTTGGCGATTGACCAGGGCGTGATCAACAAACAACGCAACCTGCCGGCCGACGACATGCAGCACTTCGGCGTGCCTTTGGGCGGCTCATTGATTCCGTGGATAGACAAAGATTTGGGGCACGGCATCAGCCGTGAAGAATGGAAAGCCATGGCCGAGACCAACAAAATTCTCGGCCGAGGCGAGGGCTTTGACGCCCCAGCGATTCCCGTGGACGGCCTGTGCGTGCGCGTGGGCGCCATGCGCTGCCACAGCCAAGCCCTGATGTTTAAGCTCACCCAAAGCATCTCGCCGGCTGATGTTGAGGCCTTGATTGCCCAAGACAACCCATGGGTGCAGGTGGTACCCAACGAGCGTGAGGCCACCATGCAGCAGCTCACCCCGGTGGCGGTGTCGGGCACGCTGCGTATTCCGGTGGGTCGCATTCGCCCCATGGCCATGGGGCCCCAATACTTGGCAGCCTTCACCATTGGCGACCAATTGTTATGGGGTGCGGCCGAGCCCCTTAGGCGCATGCTGCGCTTGCTGCTGCAGCACTGACACCGATGCGGGTCGCGCTGGGCCTGCAGTACCTGGGTGCTGCCTATCAGGGCTGGCAAAGCCAACCCAGCGGACAAACGGTGCAAGACCAACTTGAGCGTGCGCTGGGGCAGCTGCTCGATGCACCCGCGCCACGGGTTATGTGCGCTGGGCGCACCGACACCGGGGTGCATGCCCTGCACCAAGTGGTGCACTTTGACACGCCCGCCCAGCGCCCACAGCAGGCGTGGGTACGAGGCACCAACCGCTACCTGCCACACGACATCGCGGTGCAATGGGCGCGCGAGGTGCCACCAACGTTTCACGCCCGTGGCAGCGCGCTGGCGCGGCGCTACGCCTACGTGGTGCGGCAGTCGCCGGTGCGTCCCGGACTGGACCACGACCGGGTGGGCTGGGTGTTTCAACCCCTGGATCAGCAAGCCATGACGCAGGCGCTGCGTCTGCTGCTGGGTACGCACGATTTCACCTCGTTTCGGGCCGCGCAGTGCCAAGCGCCCTCACCCGTTAAAACCCTGCAACAGGCCCGTGTGATGCAAGTAGGCACTTACTGGCGGTTTGACTTCCAAGCCGATGCGTTCTTACACCACATGATTCGCAACATCCTGGGCTGTGTGCTGCAAGTGGGTGCCCAAAAGCACCCACCTGAATGGATAAACGAAGTGCTTGCGGCACGCAGCCGAGACGCCGCCGCTCCCACCTTTGCCGCCGCTGGGCTGTATTTTTTGGGCCCGGTGTACGCGCCCGACTGGGGCCTGCCCGAGTATCAAGCACAGGGCTGGCTGCCTGGCGACTGAAGCCACTGGCTACACTGCAACCCATGCCGCACCGCACCCGCATCAAAATTTGTGGCCTCACGCGCGAACAAGACGTGCTCGACGCCTGCGCCGCCGGCGCCGACGCCATTGGCTTGGTGATGTACCCCGCCAGCGCGCGCGCCGTCACGGCCGAGCGCGCCGCCGAGCTTGCCCGGGTTATGGCACCAGCGGTTACGCCGGTGTTGTTGTTTGTTAACGCCCAGCCGCAGGCCATTGAACAAGGGCTGCGGGCGGTACCCCATGCCACTTTGCAGTTCCATGGCGACGAACCTATTGAAGCCTGTGCGCGCTGGGGCCGCCCCTTTTGGCGGGCGCTGCGTATACCCGCCCAGGCCACGGCCCAAACCGTCAATCTTTTAGAATGGGCGGCTCAGTCTGCCAGCGCGCAGGCGCTGTTGCTCGACGCACACGTGCAAGGCTACGGCGGCGGCGGGCAGTCCTTTAACTGGAGAGGTTTCGATTGGTCACAGCCCGAACTCAACGTCAGCCGTCGGGTCGTTTTGTCTGGTGGACTCACACCTGCCAGCGTGGCCGATGGCGTTCGCTGGGTACGCCCCTGGGCGGTTGACGTCAGCAGTGGCGTTGAAGACGCCAAGGGCATCAAAAACGCCAACCTGATGCAGCAATTTGTCGCCGCCGTTCGCGCCGCCGACGCCCCAACCCGAGACCCCGCATGACCACATACCAACAACCCGACGCCCAAGGCCACTTTGGCCCTTACGGCGGCAATTTTGTAAGCGAAACCCTCACCTACGCCATCAGCGAGCTACAACAAGCCTACGAAGCCACCAAAAACGACCCCAGTTTTGGTGCTGAGTTTGCCTATGAGCTGGCGCACTTTGTGGGCCGACCAAGCCCGATCTACCATGCCGAACGGCTCAGTCGCGAGCTGGGTGGCGCACAAATTTACCTCAAGCGCGAAGACCTCAACCACACCGGCGCGCACAAGATCAACAACGTCATTGGCCAAGCCATGCTGGCGCGCCGCATGGGCAAGCCACGCGTGATCGCAGAAACTGGGGCGGGCCAACACGGTGTGGCCACGGCCACCATTTGCGCGCGCTACGGCCTGCAATGCGTGGTCTACATGGGCAGCGAAGACGTGAAGCGGCAAAGCCCCAACGTGTACCGCATGAAGCTGCTGGGCGCCACCGTGGTGCCAGTGGATTCGGGTAGCAAAACCCTAAAAGATGCGCTGAATGAAGCGCTGCGCGATTGGGTGACCAACGTGGAAGACACGTTTTACATTATTGGCACCGTGGCCGGGCCACACCCTTACCCCATGATGGTGCGCGACTTTCAAAGCATTATTGGCAAAGAGTGCATTGAACAAATGCCCACCATGGTCGGTCGCCAACCCGACGCTGTGATTGCCTGCGTGGGTGGTGGCAGCAACGCCATGGGTATTTTTCACCCCTACATCTCGCACCCAGACGTGCGCCTGATTGGTGTGGAAGCCGCCGGCGAGGGGCTGGACAGCGGCAAGCACGCGGCCTCAATCAGCCGAGGCCAGCCAGGCGTGCTGCACGGCAACCGCACCTACTTGCTGCAAAACGAGCAGGGTCAAATCACCGAAACACACTCGGTCAGTGCCGGGCTGGATTACCCCGGGGTGGGTCCCGAGCACGCCTATTTGCACGACATCAAGCGCGCCGAGTACGTGGGCGTGACCGATACCGAGGCACTGGCAGCCTTTCACCACTTGTGCCGCACCGAGGGCATTATTCCGGCGTTGGAATCGGCGCATGCCGTGGCGTACGCCATGAAGCTGGCACCGACCATGGCCAGCACCGCCTCGATTTTGGTCAACCTGTCGGGGCGTGGCGACAAAGACATTGGTACCGTGGCCGATTTAAGCGGCGCCGACTTTTACTGCCGCCCCTCGTGCCAAGGGCAAGGGGTTAAGGGCGGTGGCTTCGCGCCCGTGGTGATGCAACCATGAGCCGCATTGCCAGCTGCCTGGGCGCGTTGCAAGCGCAATCGCGTAAAGCGTTGATTCCGTACGTGACGGCCGGCTTTCCGCGCCCACAAGACACACCCGAGCTGATGCACACCATGGTGCAAGCGGGCTGCGACATCATTGAGCTTGGTGTGCCGTTTTCCGACCCCATGGCCGATGGCCCGACCATTCAACGTGCCGGCGAAAAAGCCCTGGCCCAAGGCGTGGGCATGGCCGAGGTGCTGGCCATGGTGCGCACTTTTCGGCAAACCAACACGCACACCCCGGTGGTGCTCATGGGCTATGCCAACCCGATTGAGCGCTTCGACCTGCGTTATGGCGCTGGCGCCTTTGTGGCACAAGCGGCCAGCGCCGGGGTTGATGGCGTACTGGTGGTGGACTACCCGCCCGAGTCGTGCGAGGCATTTGCCCAAAGCCTAAAACAAGCCGGATTGGACCTGATCTTTTTGCTTGCCCCTACGTCAACTGACGCGCGCATGGCGCATGTGGCGCGCCTGGCCAGTGGCTACGTGTACTACGTTTCGCTCAAAGGGGTGACCGGTGCTGGCCACCTCAACACCGATGAGGTTGAAGCCATGCTGCCGCGTATTCGTCAGCACGTGCATATTCCGGTGGGCGTGGGCTTTGGCATACGCGACGCCGCCAGCGCCTGCGCGGTGGGCCGTGGTGCCGACGCCGTGGTCATGGGCAGCCGGCTGATTGAGTTGCTGGAGCAAACACCACCCGACGCGCAACATCAGGCGTTGGGTGCGTTTTTAAGCGACATTCGTCAAGCATTGGACGCCCTGCCCAAAGTGGCCGCATAAAGCAAGGAAACACTCACGATGTCGTGGTTTGACAAACTGCTGCCCGCTGGCATCACCGGCACCAAGGCCTCCGATAAACGCGGCGTGCCGCAAGGGGTGTGGGCCAAATGCGCGGGCTGCGAGACGGTGTTGTACGGCACCGACCTAGAAAAAAACCTTCAGGTATGTCCACAGTGCGGTCACCATCACCGCATGGGCGCGCGGGCGCGCATCGATGCACTTTTGGATGCTGACGGACGCGAGGAACTGGGCCAAAGCGTGCGTCCCAGCGACGCCTTAAAGTTCAAAGACAGCCGCAAGTACCCCGAGCGCTTAAAAGAGGCACTGAAACAAACCGACGAAACCGATGCGCTGGTGGTGGTAAGCGGCACCATGGCCGGCGTGCCGGTGGTGGTAGCGTGCTTTGAATTTGAATTCATGGGCGGCAGCATGGGCAGCGTGGTGGGCGAGCGCTTTGTGCGCGGTGTCCAGCAAGCCATTGATAGGCGCTGCGCCTTTGTGTGCCTGACCGCAAGTGGCGGTGCGCGCATGCAAGAGGGCTTGTTGTCGCTGCTGCAAATGGCAAAAACCAATGCCGCCTTGGTGCAACTGGCCAAAAAACGCCTGCCTTATATCAGCGTGCTCACCGACCCCACCATGGGGGGCGTGAGCGCCGGCTTTGCCTTTATTGGTGATTTGGTGATTGCCGAGCCCAAGGCACTGATTGGCTTTGCCGGGCCCCGCGTGATTGAAAACACGGTACGCGTGACGCTGCCACCGGGCTTTCAACGGGCTGAATTTTTACTAGAAAAAGGTGCCATCGATTTGATATGCGACCGCCGCGAGATGCGCCAAACCTTGGCCCATGCGGTGGCCATGCTGACGCGCCAGTCGGCCGAGGTGGTTGACTAAGCCAACGCCTGAAGTTGCGCCAGCGCCTGCTGGTAGCGTGCATCGGTCATAAGGGCAGCCCAATCGGGCCAGGGCAAGCGCGGTAACAGCGCCTGCCGACGCAACTCGCTGGCCTGGCTTGGTACCCACCGACCCTGAGCCCAAGCCGCTGCCAAGCCTTCAATCAGATCGTCAATGGGTGCGCCGCGCTGCACCACCGACTGATTGCACAGCAGCACCAAATCGCAACCGGCGTGCAGCGCCGCAAGCGCTGCGGTGGTGGTATCCACCGCCTCGCCGTTGATTACCCGTGCGCCGGCCATGCTTAAGTCGTCGCTAAAAATCGCCCCGGTAAATCCCAGTTGCTGGCGCAAGATACGCTGCAACCAAACCGACGAAAAACCCGCAGGAAGCGCATCCACCGCCGGGTACACCACATGCGCTGGCATCACGGCTTGCAGGGCACTGCGCAGGTAACCGTAGGGCAAGGCGTCTTGGCCCAGCAACGTGGCCAAGGGGCGTCCATCCACTGGCTTGGCCACGTGCGAATCGGCGCGGGCATAGCCATGCCCGGGAAAATGCTTGCCACAGGCGACCATGCCGGCCTGCGTCAACCCAAGCGTGAGGGCCCGGGCCAACGCCGTTACCACGCGCGGATCGGCATCAAAGGCGCGGTCGCCAATCACGTCGCTGCGGCCATGGTCCAAATCGAGCACTGGAGTAAAACTCATGTCCACGCCGCAGGCACGCAGCTCGGCCGCCAGCACAAAACCACACGCCGTGGCCAAGTCCATGGCCTGTAACGCGGCTTGGCCTGCTCGGCCAGCGCCTTGGGCTTGACGCCAATGCGCCCCCAAGCGGCGCATGGCGGGCAGCTCGGTGAAACCATCGGTACGAAAACGCTGCACCCGTCCACCCTCGTGATCCACCGCAATCAAGGCGTCGGGGCGGGCGCGCTTAATGGCTTGGCACAACCGCGTCAGCTGGTTGCGATCGGCCCAGTTTCTGGCAAACAGCGTGACCCCGCCCACCAAAGGGTGGCGCAGCCGCTCGCGTTCGTATGGCTTGAGTGTGGTGCCTGCCACGTCGATCAGCAACGGGGCGTGCATGGTGGGTAAAGAATCGTTCATGAATTAATTGGTGGCTTGGTGGATTGCACCCACACCGTGGTGCTAACGTAATCGGTTTCGTCGGTTAGGCTAACCAGCGCCTGCCAGCCACGGGCCGCCATCCAGCTGGCCAATGCGCCGTGCAGCACCACGTACGGCGCCCCCGACGGGTGATTGAGTATTTCGCACGCACGCCAGGTCATGGGCATGCGCATACCCAAGCCTATGGCTTTGCTGAACGCTTCTTTGGCACTGAAGCGGGTTGCCAAATAACGCAGCCCGCGCTCGGGGTGGCGTTGGCCACGCCGCTGCCACACCTGTATTTCGTCCGGGCCCAGCACGCGCTGCACAAAGCGCTCACCGTGGCGCTCGAAGGTCGCGCGTACCCGCCGCACATCACACAAATCGGTGCCAATGCCAACGGTCATGGCGTGAGTTCCTGCACATAAGCAGCCACAGCAGAGGCCATGCCCAGTTGCAAGGCATCGGCCACCAAGGCGTGGCCAATCGAGACTTCCAGCACCCCGGTCACCTGTTGCAAAAAGGGCTTGAGGTTGGCCAAGTTAAGGTCGTGTCCAGCGTTAACACCCAAGCCACAAGCCTGCGCCGCCTGCGCCGCTTGCACAAAACGCGCCAGTTCGGCCTGCGCCGCCTCGGGCCCTTGGGCAAAGGCGCGCGCGTAGGATTCGGTGTACAACTCCACGCGTTGTGCCCCCAAGGCCGCCACATGTGCCATGGCGTTGGGGTCGGGGTCCATAAAAACGCTTACTCGCACACCCCAATCGCGCAACTGCGCCACCAGCGGCGCCAGAATCGGCGCATCGTGTGGCATGCGCCAGCCATGGTCTGAAGTGGCCTGGTGCTCGGCGTCTGGCACCAACGTGCATTGGCTGGGCCGCACCGCTTCAACAAGCGGCATCAGGTTGTGCAAGGGGTTGCCCTCGATGTTGTATTCGGCCTGCGGCCAGTCTTGCAACATGTCGGCAAGCTCAAAAACATCATGACGCCGAATATGGCGCTCGTCTGGGCGCGGATGCACAGTAATGCCATGCGCACCCGCTTGCAACGCCACCGCAGCCAATTGACACACGTTGGGAATGCTTAAGCTGCGCGCGTTGCGCAGCCACGCCACTTTGTTTACGTTGACCGACAACTGCGTCATGGCGTCACCCCCTGTACCGCGTGGCCCTTGCGCCCGGCTGGGGCCATTTGTTGTGCCTGCGCCCACATTTGGCGCGTGGCGAATTGATCCAACCCACCGTGATGTTGCAGCAGCGGCCTTACCAGTTGACGCAACGGCGCCTCGTACTCGGTGCAGGCCATGCAAAGCGCCGACCAATCGGCTTGCATGGCCTCGCCCAGCGCCAGCCAAACCTCGGCCTGCAGCGCCGGGGCGTCGGCGTTGGCTTGCACCAACCCCAACTCGGGCTGCAAGCGGTAGCGCTGCTGCGGCACCAGCGGCGCCAAGGTGGTGCCCTGCTGCGACAACAACGGCAGCACCCCAAGCCCTTGCAACAGCCGCAGCTCAAACGCGCGTAGCACCGGCCCTGGCGCCGCCACTTGCGTCAGCGCAGCCACGGCTTGTTGATACACCGCAAAGAGTTCGGGGTAGGGGTCGTCGCGCGCAAGCAAGCGCAACACCAATTCATTCAGGTAAAACCCTGCCAGCAAGGGCTCACCACGAGGCATCACGTAGCCGCCGCTCCAGTGTGCTGATGTCAGCGTCCGCACCTCGGCCTCGCCGGTAAAACCCAGCAACAATGGCTGCAGTGGCAGCAGCACCGCACGCAACTGCGAGGCTGGGCGCTTAACGCCCTTGGCCACCAACGCCACGCGCCCGTAATCGCGGGTAAACACCTCAACAATGGCGCTGTGCTCGCTCCAGTCGTAGCGGTGCAACACGTAGCCGGGTTGATCAAGAATACGGGCGCGGGCCATTACTCGTACCCAAAGCTGCGCACCCGCGCCTCGCTGTCGTGCCAACCCGAACGCACCTTAACCCACAACTGCAAAAACACCTTGCCGTCAAACAAACGCTCAAGCTCTTGTCTGGCCTCGGTGCCGATGCGCTTTAGGCGCTCGCCACCGGCACCAATCACCATGCCCTTGTGGCCCTCGCGCTCCACCACAATGGTTGCGGCGATACGGCGCATGGCGCCGTCGAGTTTGAACTCGTCGATCACCACCGTGGAGGTGTAAGGCAACTCATCGCCGGTCAGGCGAAAAAGTTTCTCGCGCACCATCTCAGAGGCCAAAAAGCGCTCGCTGCGATCGGTGAGATCGTCGGCCTCAAACAACCACGGCTGCTCGGGCAACAACGGGGTGCAAAGCTCGAGCAGGCGTTGAATATCAGGCGCTCGCTTGGCCGACATCGGCACCAAATGCACAAAATCGAAGCGGCTTTGCATGTCGCGCAGCCAAGGCAGCAAGTCGGCGCGGCGGTGCACTTTGTCGAGTTTATTGGCCACCAACAGCGTGGGGATGCCCGGGTCGAGCAAATCCAGTACCTTGGCGTCCGCCAAGTCAAAGCGGCCGGCTTGCACCACAAACAACACCGCGTCCACGCCGCCCAACACCGCCGTCACGGTGCGGTTAAGGGTGCGGTTAAGGGCGTTGGCATGGCGCGTTTGAAACCCCGGCGTGTCCACAAAAATAAGCTGGGCCTCACCTTCGGTGCGTATGCCCTGCAGCTGGTGGCGGGTGGTTTGCGCTTTGCGCGAGGTGATGCTGAGCTTTTGGCCAATCAGCGCGTTGAGCAGCGTGGATTTGCCCACATTGGGCTGGCCAACAATCGCCAAGCGACCGCAGCGCTGGGGTAAGGTGATTGCGTCAGTCATGCTTGGGCGCCGCCGCTTGCTGCAGCGCGTCGAGTAACACCGCCGCCGCCGCTTGCTCCGCGGCACGGCGCGATGGCCCCAGTCCCTGGCCTTGCTGGGCGTCGTCGGGCACGCGGCAAATCACCTCAAACTGTTGTTGGTGCGCCAAGCCGTGGGTTGCCACCACCTCGTATTTGGGCAGCGGGCGCGCCCTCGCTTGCAGCCACTCTTGCAACGCCGTTTTAGCGTCTTTGCCAAAGTGCTCGGCGCTGTTGGCAAAGTCGATGTTGGCAAACCAGCCGGCGGCAACCTGCTGGGCAGCCTCTGGGCCTTGGTCTAAATACACCGCACCCAAAATGGCCTCCAAGGCATCGGCCAACAACGACGGCCGTTCGCGTCCGCCAGAGCGCGCCTCGCCCTCACTTAACACCAAGCACGCGGGCACACCCAATTGCTGCGCCAACTGGGCCAAGGTTTCTTGTCGTACCAGGTGGGCTCGCA
This sequence comes from Candidatus Fonsibacter lacus, assembly GCA_009921245.1. GTDB lineage: Bacteria > Pseudomonadota > Gammaproteobacteria > Burkholderiales > Burkholderiaceae_C > RS62. Next base: position 29,470 of record RFXW01000008.1, read on the forward strand.
CACGAGACAAATCGCCCTCGCTCATCGACTGGCAGCGTTGATACAACATGTGGGCCACGGCCAAGTTAAGCACCGCGTCGCCTAAAAACTCGAGGCGCTCGTTGTTGGGTACGCCGCTGCTGCGATGGCGCAGCGCTTGCAGCAACAACTGCTCGTTGCGCCATGTCACCCCCAAGGCTTGACGCAACGGCGCCAACGCCTGGGCCGGTGGGTTCACTCCACCCCTCCGATGCGGCTTAAATCGCCAAAATTCATCCACACAAAAAACGCTTGACCCACCATATACTCGCGCGGCACAAAGCCCCAATAGCGTGAATCCAGCGAGTTGTCGCGGTTGTCACCCATGACGAAGTAATGGTTGGCGGGCACTTTGCAGCTCACCCCGTCGGCAAAATACTGGCACTGGTCGCGTTGCGCAAATCGATCGACACCGGCCACAAATGCGGGGCGGTCGGCGTCGTTGAGCACCTGGTGTTGCCGCGTGCCCAGTTGCTCAACAAACAAATTGCTGTAGCGCATGCTGTTTTTGTCCAGGTACTGCCCCTGCGCTGTCTTGCCCACGGCTTGACCATTGATGGTGAGCGATTTGTTGCGGTAGGTCACGGTGTCACCCGGCAGCCCCACCACGCGCTTGATGTAATCCAACTCGGGCTGCGGTGGATAGCGAAACACCACCACGTCACCGCGCTCAGGCTGCTGATTGGGCACGAGCTCAAGGTTCCACACCGGTAGTCGTAAGCCGTAGGTGAATTTGTTCACCAAAATCAAATCGCCCACATGCAACGTGGGAACCATGGAGCCCGAGGGAATACGAAACGGCTCCACCACAAACGAACGCAACACAAACACCACCAGCAGCACGGGAAACAACCCGGCGGTCCAATCCAGCCACCACGGCTGTCGCAGCCACTGCTGCGCGGCTGGTGCGGGCTGCGGGTCGGGCGCCACGCCAGCACGCGCCGCGCTGTCTTGTCGGGCCTGCCACTGCGCCACCGCTGCAGCCAAGGCGCGACGCCGTTGCGGCAAAAACACCCATTTTTCGGCCAACCAGTACACGCCGCACACCGCAACCGCCAGCATCAGCAACGCCGCAAAATTACCCACCAGCCAACCGGCGTACCACGCCGCCAGATAGCCCACCAACGCCGCTAACAACACCGCGGTGATCGCGGCCATGGCTTGTTGCATCAGTCCTCCACTTGCAAGATGGCCAAAAACGCCTCTTGCGGCACCTCTACGGTGCCAATTTGTTTCATGCGTTTCTTGCCGGCTTTTTGTTTTTCAAGCAGTTTACGCTTACGCGTAATATCGCCGCCGTAGCACTTGGCCAGCACGTTTTTGCGCAGTGCCTTCACCGTTTCACGGGCAATGATGTTGCCGCCAATGGCCGCTTGAATGGCCACGTCAAACATTTGCCGGTCAATCACCTCTCGCATTTTGGCCACCACCGCGCGCCCACGGTAGGCGCTTTGCGAGCGGTGCACGATCACCGACAAGGCATCGACCCGCTCGCCGTTGAGCAAAATGTCTACCTTGACCACGTCGGCGGCTTGGTACTCTTTGAATTCGTAATCCATGGAGGCGTAGCCACGACTCACCGACTTGAGCTTGTCAAAAAAGTCGAGCACGATTTCGCCCAGCGGCATGTCGTAGCTCAGCATGACTTGCCGGCCGTGGTACTGCATATTGGTTTGCACGCCGCGTTTGCCCACACACAGCGTCATAACCGAACCGACGTAGGCTTGCGGCATGTACAGGTTTAGCTTAACCACGGGCTCGCGAATTTCGCGAATCTTGCCTTGCTCGGGCATTTTGGATGGGTTTTCCACCATCAACTCGGTGCCGTCACCAAGCTCAACTTGGTACACCACACTGGGGGCGGTGTTGATGAGCTCTTGACCAAACTCACGCTCAAGCCGCTCTTGCACAATTTCCATGTGCAACAGACCCAAAAAACCGCAGCGAAAACCAAAGCCCAAGGCCTGCGACACCTCGGGCTCAAAGCGCAACGCCGCGTCGTTGAGGCGTAGTTTTTCTAGTGCGTCGCGCAAGGCGTCGTACTCGCTGGATTCGGTGGGGTAAAGCCCAGCAAACACCTGCGGCTGAATTTCTTTAAAGCCGGGCAACGCTTGCGTGGCGGTGTAAGCCGCGCCGCCCGTGCCAGCTTTAACGCGGGTCACGGTGTCACCCACACGCGCGGCACTGAGCTCTTTGATGCCGGCAATGATGTAGCCCACCTCGCCGGCTTTGAGTGCTTCGCGCGGTTGGTTGGCTGGCGTGAACACGCCAATTGAGTTGGCTTCGTGGTGGCTGTCGGTGGCCATCAGCTTGATGCGGTCGCCGCGTTGCAGCTCGCCATCCACCACCCGCACCAACATGACCACACCCACATAGGCGTCGTACCAGCTGTCGATGATCATGGCGCGCAAAGGGCCCTGCGGGTCACCGCGCGGTGCCGGCACGTGACTCACCACCAGCTCCAAAATATCGTCGATGCCCATGCCGGTTTTGGCCGAACACGGAATGGCCGCGCTGGCGTCGATGCCAATCACGTCTTCGATTTCGGCGCGTGCGGCCTCGGGGTCGGCCTGGGGCAAGTCCATTTTGTTCAGCACCGGCAGCACCTCTACACCCAGTTCAAGCGCGGTGTAACAGTTGGCCACGGTTTGTGCCTCTACCCCTTGGCTGGCGTCCACCACCAGCAACGATCCCTCACAGGCCGAGAGTGAGCGACTGACCTCGTAGGAAAAGTCAACGTGCCCAGGGGTGTCGATTAAGTTGAGCTGGTACGTTTGCCCATCACGGGCCACGTATTGCAACGCCGCGGTTTGTGCTTTGATGGTGATGCCGCGTTCGCGCTCAAGCGACATGGAATCGAGCACCTGCGCGCTCATCTCGCGATCAGATAAACCACCGCAACGTTGAATCAGACGATCGGCGAGCGTGGATTTGCCGTGATCGATGTGCGCGATGATGGAAAAATTACGTATGTGTTGCATCGGTAACCGGACAAAAAAAGGGCGCGCCGAACAGCGCGCCCTGAACCAACCAATCCATAGCAACTGCGATAAGTTGGAGACCTATTCTAGGCAAAAAGGACAGCCCTGGAGCAAGAATTGACTGGGATGAGACACCGTTTGGAGGGATTTTTTTATTGTTATACACAGCTTATAAAACTTTATATCCCCAATTTGCATAACTTATCCCCATTTAAATGGGGA
>RFXW01000071.1 GCA_009921245.1 Candidatus Fonsibacter lacus
GCGCGCGGCGTGGCGGTGCAGGTGGTGTTTTTAGAGGCCAGCACCGAGGTGCTGCTGCGCCGCTACACCGAAACCCGGCGGCTGCACCCGCTGTCGCGCTTGGATGGTGGCGGCAGCAACCAACCGGCACGCATGGCGTTGCTTGAGGCCATTGATACCGAGCGCGCACTGATGCAAGGCGTGCGCGATGCCGCGCTGGTGCTTGATACCAGCAACCTGAACGCGGCGCAGCTGCGTGCGCAAATTCAAAGTCTGCTGCACCTGGTTGATAGCCACATGGCGTTGCTGTTTGAATCGTTTGCCTACCGCCGCGGTGTGCCACTGGACGCCGATTTGGTATTTGATATGCGCATGCTGCCCAATCCGTTTTACGAACCGGCGCTGCGTCCACTCAACGGCTTGGATGCGCCGGTGGCCCAGTACCTCGCTGCGCAAACCGAGGTGCAAGACATGCTGCACGACCTTGGCCGCTACCTGCAGCGTTGGCTGCCAGCCATGCAGGCCAATCAGCGCAGCTATGTCACGGTGGCCATTGGTTGCACCGGCGGGCAACACCGTTCGGTGTACGTGGCGCAGCAATTGGCGCAACAACTTGGCGGCCAATGGCCCACCCATGTGCGCCACCGCGAACTGCTTGCCACTAAGCCAAGCCCAGCAGCAAACGCTTGATTGGGGCCGGCATGCCAGGCAGCGCCTGACGTTCAAACCACTGCCCATCGCCACCGGGGGCGTGGCGCGCATCCTCTAGCCAAAGTGGCTGCAAATGCAGGCGGCGGTGCGTTAAATCGTGCACCACACTTGGCCCAGGCCATTCATGTTGCGCCTGGCATGCGCCGGCAGCTTGGGCGCACAACGCCTGAGCGGTAAAAACCGGTGGCGCCCATAAGCCGCCCCAAATGCCACCCTCGGGGCGGCGTTGCAACCAAATGCGGCTGCCTTGTGTGGCCAACAACAACCACCAATGCTGCTCCGTTTTGGGCGGGGGTGCGCGTCTTACCGGCCAGGCCTCGGGCTGCCCATGGGCATACGCCTTGCAATCGGTACGCAGCGGGCAGGCCTGGCAGCGCGGCTTGGTTCGTGTGCATACCAATGCGCCAAGATCCATCAGCCCTTGGGTGTAGGTTGGCATGTGCGGCGTTTGCGCTGGCAACAAATTTTGTGCGTCCTGCCACATGCGCCGCTGCACCGCCGCCGATTTCACGTCGTCATCAACCGCCCAATAACGCCCCAGCACGCGCAGCACGTTGCCATCAAGAATAGAAACGGGCTGCTCAAAGCACACCGACGCGATCGCCGCCGCGGTTGAGCGCCCAATCCCCGGTAACGCCGCCAGCGCCTGCCATTGGCGCGGAAATTCACCGCCGTGTTCGTGCACCACCACCTGCGCACAGGCGTGCAGCAAGCGCGCGCGTCGGTAATACCCCAGCCCAGCCCAAAGCTGCAACACCTCGTCCAGCGACGCTGCTGCCAGCGCCTGCACAGTGGGCAGCTGTTGGGTAAAGCGATCAAAGTACTGCACCACCGTATTAACTTGGGTTTGTTGCAGCATCACCTCCGAAAGCCACACCCGATAAGGCGTACGCCGCTGCTGCCACGGCAAATGGTGGCGGCCGTGGACGCGCTGCCAGGCCACCACGCGCTCGTACACACCCAACGTGGCAGCGGCGGACACTAGGTTTGGCACCGCACGCAGTAAAAGGTAGAACGCTGCCCCTGCACCACGCGGCGAATGGGGTTGGCGCAGCGCACGCATGGCTGACCGTGTCGGCCATAAACCAAGGCCTCATGCTGAAAGTCGCCGTAGCCACCCTCGGTGCCACGGAAGTCTCGCAACGAGCTGCCACCCAGCTCTATGGCACGTTGCAAGACCTCTTGTATGGCCTGCACCAAGCGCTCAAGGCGCGGCCGCGAAACCCGGCGCGCGGCACGCAGCGGATGGATACCGGCACGAAACAACGACTCGCTGACATAAATATTGCCCACCCCCACCACCACCTGCCCGCCCAGCAGCACTTGCTTGATGCTGCCCGAACGCCCGCGCAGCGCAGCGTGCAAATACGCCGCGTTAAAGGCATCGGTGAGTGGCTCCACCCCCAAGCGGCCCAGCAGCCGCTGCGCCCTTGGGTGCTCCAACCCTGGCACAAACACCACCGCGCCAAAGCGCCGAGGGTCGGTCAGCCTCAGCGTGGTTTGGGAGGTAAACAGGTCAAAGTGGTCGTGTGCGCCGGCTTCGCCCATGGCCGGCGCGCAGCGCACGCTGCCCGACATGCCCAAGTGCAGCAGCAACATGCCCTCGCTCAACTTCAGCAAAATGTACTTGCCACGCCGCTGCACCGCCTGCACCTGACGCCCCACCAACCGTTGTGGTGCGATCTGCAATGGCCAGCGCAGCGGCTTGCCCATACGCACCGCCTCAATCGTTGCCCCAAGCAGCGCTTGCTCCACGCCCATGCGGGTAACTTCAACTTCAGGCAGTTCGGGCACTTGAGCTCCTTGGTGATTGGGGTTATCGCGCTGGGGTTGGCGCCGCCCGATTATGATGCGGCGTATGCGAGTTGCGCCACGGCTTTGTCTTTTGTTTAGGCACCACGTTCGCCGCGGTTTGGCTTGGGCGCTGGGCGTGCTGTTGGTGGGTACCCTGCCGGCATGTGCCACAGCGCCCGTTGCGCAAGCCCCGGCCAGTGGCTCAAGCACGGCCGAGCCGGGCAACACCCCTACACAGGTGGCGCAATCCAAACTCAACGCGCAGCTCTTTTACGAGCTGGTGGTAGCCGAAATGCTCAGCGGCCAAGACAGCGATGCCGACCCCGGCACCGGCTTTGCCCTAATGCTCAAGGCCGCGCAGCGCGAGCAAGACCCGGCGCTGTTTGAGCGTGCCGTGGAGCTTGCCATGGCAGCGCGCGCTGGCGGGTCGGTTAAAGAAGCGTTGCAGGCCTGGCTGCAGGTGCAGCCCCAATCCACCACCGCACACCGGCAATGGCTGCATTTGCAACTGGGGATTGGCAGCGACCCAGAGATTGCGCAAGCGCTGCTTAACCTGTTGCGTGTAACCGCACCCGAGCAGCAACGCTTAATGGTGCTGGGCGTACCGACATGGCTCAGCCAAATGCGGGACCAACCGCAACGCCGCCTAAGCGTGGCCGAGCAAGGCTTGGCCGAGGCCCTACAAAACCCGCGCTTGGCCGACAACGCACACGCGGTGCTGGCTCAGTTGCAGTTGCTGGCCGGGCAACCGGAGGCCGCACTTGCCTCCACCCAAAGCGCGTTGCAAATTAACGCATCGTCGCAAGCTGCCGGACTGATGTTGGTGGCCCTGTTTGAGGCCAAGCAAGTCAGCGTGTTGCCCCAAATGCTGAATTTTTTGCGGCAACACCCCGACATGAACCCGGTGCAACTGGCGGCCGCCCGAGCTTTGGCCAGCCAAAACCGCACCCGCTTGGCGCTGCAAACCTTGCAACCCTTGGCGCAACAGCCAAAGGCCCAAGCCGAGGTATGGCTGCTGCTGGGGCAGCTGCAGGCTGCACAAAACGCCCACAGCCAAAGCAGCGTCAGCGTCCAACGCTTTATCGACGCGCTACCAGCGTCTCAGCCCGATCGCGACCAATGGCTGGCACGCGGCTACTTGCTGTTGTCCAGCAACGCCCGCCAGCAGGCCCGTTACCCAGAGGCCACGCAATGGCTCGATCGCATACCCGCTGCGGCCATGCCCGACGACATCGACTACCGCCAGGCACAAATTTTGGTGGCGCAAGGCCAACTCGATCAAGCCTTGGTGCGTTTGGCCCGGGCGCCACGTGACAGCGAGGCGTTGCAATCCATGCGCGCCATTGAGCGGGTGCGCATACTGGAACAAGGCAAGGCTTACCAACGCGCCTACGACGAACTCATGCAAGCGCGTCAGGCCTTTCCAGACATGCACGACTGGCTCTACGAGCAAGCCATGCTGGCCGAAAAGCTCAATCGCCTAGAAGACATGGAGCGTTGGCTACGCGAGTTGATCCGCCAGCAACCCGACGAGCATCACGCCCTTAACGCCTTGGGCTACGCCTTGGCCGACCGAAACCTGCGTTTAGAAGAAGCGCAACAGCTGATTGCCCAAGCCCTTGAAATGGTACCAGGCGACCCGTTTGTAACCGACAGCATGGGTTGGGTGCTTTACCGCAAAGGGCAATTGCGCGAGGCCTTGGTTTTGTTACAAGACGCCTGGGACAGTCGCGCCGACGTGGAAATTGCCGCACACCTAGGCGAGGTGCTGTGGCAGCTGGGCGAACGTGTCCAAGCGCGTGAGGTCTGGGCACAAGGCAAGGCGCTGCAAGCCGACCATGCCAAGCTTGTTGAAACCATGCAACGCTTGGATGCGGCGCGCTAGCTTTTGGCCCGCTTTGGTGGTGGCGCTTACCCTGGGCGGTTGCGCCACGCAGCCCCCTTTGCCACCCACCGAATCCAACACCTGGCACCAGGGGCGGCTTCTGGTTGAGGTAAAACAAAGCCCAAGCCAACGCCACCAACTGCAGTACTTAATGCAAGGCAGCGCACAAGTCGGGCGCTTGGTGCTGCTGGCACCCACCGGCAACGCAGTTGCCCAAGCCCAGTGGCAACCCACGCAGGCACTGCTGCAACAAGGGGCAACCCAACGCCAATTCGCCACCCCCCAGGCCATGGTGCAAACCTTAATGTCCACCCCCTTGCCATGGCAGGCCATGCTCGATTGGCTGCAAGGGCGCGCCACCCCCGCGCCGGGGTGGCAGGTTCAATCGCGCGGCAGTGGTATTGAGGCACGGCGTGACACGCCCCCGCCGGCGGTGCAGGTGCAGGTTTGGGTTGACCGCCCATGACCGCCCTGCCACGCCCCAGCGCCCCAGCGCCCACGCTGCGCAACCTACCGGCGCCAGCCAAGATCAATCTGTTTTTGCATGTGGTGGGACAACGCCCCGACGGCTACCACCTGCTGCAATCGGCTTTTGCGCTGCTGCATTGGCACGACCTGATTCACCTGCACCTGCGTCCAGACGGTGTGGTGCAACACCGCCGGCCCGTTCCCGGCCTACCGCCCGACGACTTGTGTGTGCGCGCCGCGCGCGCCTTGCAACAAGCCACCGGCTGCCGGTTGGGCGCAGACATTGAGCTAGAAAAAACCCTGCCCACCCAAGCCGGCCTGGGCGGCGGCTCGTCCAACGCGGCCACCTGCCTGATGGGTCTCAATCATCTGTGGCAACTCGGCCTCAAGGGCAGCGAATTGCAAGCCATTGGGGCCGGCCTGGGTGCCGATGTGCCGTTTTTTTTGTGCGGCCAAGCGGCGTGGGTAGAAGGCATAGGCGAGCGCCTCACGCCCCTGGTGGTGCCCGAACAACCGGTGGTGGTGGTTAAGCCGCCGGGCGGTTTGGCCACGGGCGATGTCTTTGGTCACCCCGACCTTGAGCGGGCCACCCCGTCTGCTACAATGCGCGACTTTGTTGCAAGCGTATCCAAGGGTCTTACGGCGTTTGGTCGCAACGACTTGCAAGGCATTGCTCAGCAGCTTTGCCCCGAGGTTGGCCATGTTCTGCAGTGGCTGCGCCGCCAAGGGCTAAGTGGTCGCATGTCGGGCTCTGGCTCGGCGGTGTTTGCGTCTTTGCCTGCGGGTTGTGTGCTTGGCGATCCGCCGGCCGATTGGCTGGTGCATGTCACCCGTGTGGTGACCTCGCACCCACTGGCGGGGTGGATCGACTGAATCGCTGCAGCAAACGGTTTGTTGGGCGTGCGGCAACGCAAACCCAGGTGCAGGGGAGTCGCCAAGTTGGTTAAGGCACCGGATTTTGATTCCGGCATGCGAGGGTTCGAGTCCTTCCTCCCCTGCCATCCCTTGACGGGATTGGTGTGATGTTTGTCACCGGCACATTCGCCGACAGGGTTTTTACATGAGCGTTGCGCCCCACGATTTCATGATTTTTACCGGCAATGCCAACCCGGCATTGGCGGCCTCCATCGCGCAGCATTTGGGCTCAACGCTGGGTGGGCTAGAGGTCGGGCGCTTCTCAGACGGCGAGGTGTCGGTTGAAATCACGCAAAACGTGCGTGCCCGCAACGCCTTTATTGTTCAGCCAACCTGCGCCCCCACCAACGACAACCTGATGGAGCTCATCATCATGGTAGACGCGCTCAAGCGCGCCTCGGCGGTGAGCATCTCGGCGGTTATTCCGTACTTTGGTTACGCGCGACAAGATCGCCGCCCACGCTCAAGCCGGGTGCCGATCAGCGCCAAGGTGGTGGCCAACATGCTGCAAGCCGTGGGCGTGGCGCGTGTGCTCACCATGGATTTACACGCCGACCAAATTCAGGGGTTTTTTGATATCCCCGTGGACAACATTTACGCCTCACCGGTGTTGCTGGGCGACCTGCGCGCCAAAAACCACCCCAACCTGTTGGTGGTGTCGCCCGATGTGGGCGGTGTGGTGCGCGCCCGGGCGCTGGCCAAACAGCTCGATTGCGACATGGCCATTATTGACAAGCGACGCCCGCGCGCCAACGTCTCTGAGGTGATGCACGTGATCGGTGACATCGAAGGGCACAACTGCGTCATCATGGACGACATGGTGGACACCGCTGGAACCCTGGTAAAAGCCGCCGAGGTGCTCAAAGAGCGTGGCGCCAAGCAAGTGTTTGCGTATTGCACACACCCCATATTTTCGGGTCCCGCCATCGAGCGCATCAGCCAAAGCGATGCGCTGGACGAAGTGGTGGTCACCGACACCATTCCGCTGTCGCCCCAAGCGGCGGCGTGCAGCAAAATTCGCCAACTTTCAGTCGCACCGTTGGTGGCTGAAACCATTGCCCGAATCGCATCGGGTGAGTCGGTGATGCGGTTGTTTGCCGAGCAAGAAAACCTTTTTTAGGCGGTTGCTTGGTAGCAAGTGTGCCACCCGCGCCATGCGCGAGTGGTTTTTTTAGTCTGGAGGCGCTCTGGTCGCGGAGCCCCTCACATAGGAGTCAGTTATGAAATTTGTCGCCTTTGCGCGCAGCAAGCAGGGTACGGGTGCGAGCCGCCGTCTGCGCAACACGGGTCGCGCCCCGGGTATTGTGTTTGGCGGAGCCAGCGAGCCATCCACCATCGAACTCGATCACAACGCGTTGTGGTTTGCCTTGCAAAAAGAAGCGTTTCATTCTTCCATCTTAGAAATGGAGCTCGAAGGCAAAACCGAAAAAGTGCTGTTGCGCGATGTGCAATACCACCCCTTTAAGCAACAAGTCATGCACGTTGATTTTCAGCGGGTTGACGAGCGCACGCGCTTGCGTAAGCGGGTGCCTTTGCACTTTATCAACGAGGCCGAGTCGCCAGCGGTTAAAGCCGACAAGTGCTTGGTGAACCACGTCGCCGCCGAAATCGAAGTTGAGTGCTTGGCCACCAACTTGCCCGAGTTCATCACCGTGGACCTTGGCCAACTTACCAAAGGCCAATCGGTGCACGCCAGCGACCTTAAGCTTGGCACGGGCATCAAACTGGTCACCCACGGCCGTGGCGATGCCACCTTGGCCACCGTGGTTGAGCCCAAAGAAGAGGCCATTGTTGACCCAGCGGCAGCGGCAGCAGCACCTGCGGCCGAACCCGCCAAAGGGAAAAAAGGCAAGTAAGCCCGCAAGCCGGTGCTGCGTTTGCTGGTGGGGCTGGGTAATCCCGGCCCCCAATACCACCACACCCGACACAACGCCGGCTTTGATTGGCTGGACGCCGTGGCGCGTTGCTTGAACGCCACGCTGCAAGCGCAGCGTGGCTTTTTTGGCGACGTGGCGCGGGTGGGCCAAGGCGAGCAGTCGCTTTGGCTGCTCAAGCCGCAAACTTTTATGAACCACAGCGGACGCGCGGTGGCAGCGCTGGCACGCTTTTACAAAATCCCCCCAGAAGCCATCTTGGTGGCACACGACGAGCTGGACTTGGCAGCGGGGAGTATGAAGCTCAAACAAGGCGGCGGTCACGCTGGGCACAACGGCTTGCGCGATATCCACGCCCAACTGGGCAGCCCCAACTACTGGCGGCTGCGGCTGGGTATTGGTCACCCGGGGCAACGCGAAGCGGTGGTGGGCTGGGTGTTGCAAAAACCACCGGTGGCCGAACGCAGCGCCATAGAAGACGCCATACTGCGCAGCCTACAAAGTTTGGACGACCTGCGCGCCGGCCAAATGACGCGTGCCACCGCGGCGTTGCACACCGCGCCACGACCGCCAGCGGCACCCTAAAGACTTTGTAAACGCAACAGTTTGGCCAACAACTGCTCGCGCGTTTCCCGATGTTGCGGGTGCGGCGGAATGCAGTCCACGGGACACAAGCTGACACACTGCGGTTCGTCAAAATGCCCCACACACTCGGTGCAGCGGTCGGGGTCGATTTGATAGATCTCGGGCCCCATGCTAATGGCCTGGTTGGGGCACACCGGCTCGCATACATCGCAATTGATGCACGCCTCGGTGATCAGCAATGCCACGGCAGGTTTACTCGGGTTGCGCCATGGCGCGTTGCACCGGCACAGAAACCAGCGCCTCAAGGCTGCCCCCCAAAGCCGAGATTTCACGCACCAAGGTACTGGAGATGCACTGCAGCGAGGCTTCGGGCAGCAACATCACGGTTTGCACCTGCGGCGCAAGCTTACGGTTCATGGCCGCGAGTTGCGCCTCGTAGTCAAAATCGGAGGCGTGGCGTGCGCTGCGCACCATGACGCTGGCGCCATGGGTTTGGCAAAAATCCACCAACAAGCCATCAAACGGCACCACCTCAACATTGGGGGTATCGGCGAGCACCTCTTGGCACAGCGCCATGCGTTTGGCGTGCGACAAGCGCGGCACCTTGTGGTGTGCACTGGCCACACTCACCAACAAACGATCAAACAACGCGGCGGCGCGGCGAATCACGTCTTCATGACCAAGGGTAATGGGGTCAAAGGTGCCGGCAAAAACGGCCACGCGTGGGGGAGTCGTCGCGTTCATGGCTTGATGATACGCCGCCACAGCGCAAAGTTCACAGCGCCGGCGCGCCCTTGACGCCACATCTCCCAGTGGGGCGGGGGCTGGCAGGGCTGCGCCGACTCACAATAAATCCAACCCCGCTGCGCCGTGGCGGCAGCCGCCAGTTGTTGCACATGGGCCAAGTGGGCGGCGCTGGTGTCAAAGGGTGGGTCCAGTAAAACCAAATCCCAGTTTGCTCCGGCTTGTGCCTGCAGGACCTGGGTTGCATCGCCCGCCACCACCGTGGCCTGCGGCACCGGCCAATCGCCCACCACCTGCTGCAGCTGACGGCACGCCAGCGGGTGTCGCTCCACCAACCACACGCGAGCCGCCCCGCGCGATGCCGCATCCAGCCCCAAAGCGCCGCTGCCTGCATAGGCGTCCAGGCAGTGCCAGCCGTCAAGGCGCTGGCCTAGCCAATTAAAAAGGGTCTCGCGCACCCGATCGGGTGTGGGCCTTAACCCCGGCACGTTGGGCACCGCGAGCACCCGCCGGCCAAAGCTTCCGCCAGTCAAACGCACCCGCCCCGCGCTGCTGCGTTTGACCGGCTTGGGTGGTGTGGGGGGTTTCATACAATGCCTGTATTCT
>RFXW01000072.1 GCA_009921245.1 Candidatus Fonsibacter lacus
CCAGTTCCACCTCGGCCCCGGCCAGCTCTCGATTGGCTGGCAACACATCAAAAGAGGCCGCGGGGCTTTTGACGCGTACATGCTCCAAACCGGCGGTCTCCAGCAACACGTGATAAACCGATTGATCCAAGCTGCGCTTGTCGATGCCCGCGCCCATGGTGGCGTTGCCTTGGGGATCAAGGTCTATCATGAGCACACGCAGGCCCAGCTGAGCCAAGCCCGCAGCGACATTCACCGTGGTGGTGGTTTTACCAACGCCGCCTTTTTGGTTTGCAATACAAAAAATGTGTGCCATGGTGGTTGTGTGGGTCGGCCGATAAGACGCCAGACCCAAGTGCGTGAGTGTACCCGGCTTAGCGGGTTCTCATCCACACCATACAGCGCGCCGCCCCCCATTGGGGTGAGGGCAGTGGTTCCACGTGAAACACTTGTATGTCCTCGGGTAAGGCCGCGATTTCCTGGTCGGGAGCTTCCCCCTTTAGCGCCGCCCACACGCCACCGGGCGCCAGTGCCATGCGTGTAAGTTGCACCAGCTTGGGCAGGGGCGCGAACGCGCGCGCGGTGATCAAGTGGTAGGCTTGTGCCTGCAGGGCTTCGGCCCGTATGTGCTTGGCGGTGATCTGCATGGCCGAATGCACCCGCCGCATGGCCGCTGCCGTTTGTTGCACAAATGCCATCTTCTTGGCCACGGTGTCCACGCAGGTGATATGCCATGTAGGCTGCATCACCGCCCAAAGCAGGCCGGGCAATCCAGCGCCAGAGCCCACATCCAGTACCTGCGGCCGGTTCCAACCACGGGCTTGCATCTCGCGACGCACGCTGGGTAGGGCGGCCAGGCTATCCAACAGGTGCACCTTCCACACCTCGTCACCCCGATAAATTGCGGTTAAGTTATGGGTTCGCCCCCAACGCGCCAACGATTCAACGTAACACAGCAACGCCGCGTATTGGCTGGCATCCAAACTCAGCCCCAATGCCTCCAGTTCGGATCGAACTTGCTCCTCAGTCACGGAGCCACCGAGTGCCGGGGTCGGGTGCCTTTTAAGCGTTTTAGGTGTATCAACAACAGTGACATCGCCGCTGGTGTGACGCCTGACAGACGCGACGCATCACCCAAGGTTGCGGGGCGGTAACGGTTTAAGGTTTGAGCGACTTCGATTCCCAAGCCGTTGACGGCGGTGTAATCGAGCTCGTGTGGCAAAGGGGTGTCGGTTAGGGCTTTCAGGCGAGCCACCTCATCGCGCTGACGGTTGATGTATCCCGCGTATTTCACCGTGATTTCAACTTGCTCGGCCGCGTCTTTGTTGAGCGACTGAGCCGGTGTTTCACGTGAAACCTCGGCCTCGGTGAGTACCCGATCGGCCTCCAGTTGGCGCAGTGTGGCGTAATCCATTTCAGGCCGCCGAAGTATGGCCTCAAGCGATACCTCGTGTTCCAACGGCTGACCCAACCAGCGTGTTGCTTGCGCCGCAGGTAAATTACGCGGGCTCGCCCATGTTGACTGCAGGCGTTGAATTTCTTGGGCTACCGCTTCTTGCTTGGCCTCAAAAGCCTGCCATCGCGCGTCGTCAACCAACCCCATGGCTCGCGCCACGGGGGTGAGCCTTGCGTCGGCGTTGTCTTCGCGCAGCTGCAGGCGAAACTCCGCCCGGCTGGTGAACATGCGATACGGTTCGGTCACCCCTTTGCTCACCAGATCGTCCACCAACACACCCAAATACCCTTGATCGCGGCTCACCGTCCATGGCGCCTTTTGTTGCACTGCCAGACCCGCCTGCACGCCAGCGTAAAGGCCTTGAGCAGCGGCCTCTTCGTAACCCGTGGTGCCATTGATTTGACCGGCAAAATACAAGCCCGCAATGGCCCGTGTTTCAAAGCTTGGCTTGAGTTCACGTGGGTCAAAGTAATCGTATTCAATCGCGTAGCCAGGCCGAACAATATGGGCTTGTTCCAACCCTTGAATCGAGTGCACCATGGCCAATTGCACGTCAAACGGCAAACTGGTTGATATGCCGTTGGGGTAGTACTCGTTGGTGGTTAAGCCTTCGGGTTCCAAAAACACTTGGTGGCTGGTTTTATCGGCAAAGCGGTGGATTTTGTCTTCCACACTGGGGCAGTAGCGTGGGCCCACACCTTCAATCTTGCCCGTGAACATCGGGCTTCGGTCCAACCCCTGCCGAATCACTTCGTGGGTGGCCTCGTTGGTATGGGTAATCCAACAAGGCACCTGCTTGGGGTGCATCCCCGCATGCCCCACAAAACTAAACACCGGCACCCCTTGCTCGGCGCGCTCGCCACCCAATACCCCATCGCCCCATTGCTCGGTGCAACGGTTGAAATCGATGCTACGCCCATCCAACCGCGGGGGCGTGCCTGTTTTTAATCGACCTTGTGGCAGCTGCAGCTCTTTGAGGCGATGCGACAAACGTGTCGATGCCGCATCACCGGCGCGACCGCCTGCAAAACTCTCCATACCAATATGAATTTTGCCGTCCAAAAAGGTGCCTGCAGTAAGCACCACGGCCCTGGCCTCAAAACGTAACCCTGACTGGGTAACCACACCGGTCACCCGATCGCCTTGTACGGTTAAATCGTCAACCGTTTGCTGAAATAACGACAAATTAGGCTGATTTTCAAGCATTTGACGTATCGCCAGCCGATACAACTGCCGATCAGCCTGGGCGCGTGTGGCCCGCACCGCAGGCCCCTTGCTGGCGTTAAGGATTCGAAATTGAATCCCCGCCTGATCGGTTGCCCATGCCATCGCCCCGCCCATGGCGTCGACCTCGCGCGCCAAATGTCCTTTGCCAATGCCACCAATCGATGGGTTGCAACTCATTTGCCCCAGGGTTTCAATTTGCTGGGTCAGCAACAGCGTTTGGCACCCCATACGTGCCGCGGCCAACGCCGCCTCGGTGCCAGCATGGCCGCCACCAACCACCACGACATCAAATACTTTGGGATAGTGCATGTTTGTCTTACTTTGCTCAGGAGCGAGTGGCATTATCCCAAACCCCCCAGCTGTGAGACGTTTGATGGCTTTATTCTTTTAATATCTTATTTAAAGATAGTAGGAATAGTAGAGGCCGCATCAAGCCGTGGATAACTCGGTTCATCCAACGCCGGCGTGGTTTTTGAGGGCATCAAACCATGTGTAAAAGACCCCAATTAACCATGGTTTGTTTTGCATAAGACCCACGTGGGTGCGACGCCTGTGGGTAACCAAGAAGTTATTCAACCACTGTACCCAGAGTTATGCGCCACTGGCCAAAACGTGTGGTGTGGATGTCACCTGTTTAACTGGTGGTTTGTAAACGAGCCGAGTAGCCCGCTTCGTCTGTAATTACTTGCATAAGGGTGTTAGCGGGTAATGAGCTGACGACAGTCACCAAGTTGTGCGCACGGTCGATGTTGACGGTGGCGCTGGCGTCAACGTCCATAATGGATGTTGCAACCGCCCGCTCGCAATGCCCACACGTCATGCCTGCGACATGAAACTTGTATTCCATTACTTACTCCAACAAAAGCATACCTTTTGATTATCGTCCCATTGGAGCCACGCATGACACCAACCAAGTCGCCAAACACCGCGGGACAACCGGTTGATATTCACGTTGGCGGCATGACCTGTGCCTCGTGTGTGCGTCGTGTTGAGAAGCAGCTGGAGAAACTACCCGGGGTAAGCCTAGCCACCGTCAATTTAGCCACCGAACAGGCGCAGGTTCGTTGGAACCTGGACTTGCCACTGCCAGAGTTGCAGGCGCGAACCATGCGTGCCGTTCGTAACGCAGGCTATGAGCCGGCTTTGCTGCAAACCCCTGAGGCCAACGTGCCCGCATCAAGTTCTTGGAGTCGGTGGCGTGTATGGGTTGCCATCGGCTTGGCGCTGCCGTTTGTGCTTGATATGTTGGGTTGGGGTCTTTCACTTGCCCCGGCCTGGCAAGCGGTACTGGCATCGTTTTCGGTGTTTGGCTTGGGGGCGACTTTTTATCGCGCCGCTTGGTACGCGTTGCGTGCGCGCACCGGCAACATGGAATTGTTGGTGGCCATAGGCATCACCGCCGCATGGGGCATGTCCACCTGGTCGTGGCTCACCACCGCCGTCAACCGTGCGCCGATTCTTTATTACGAAAGCGCGGTGGTGATTGTGGCGCTGATTCTGTTGGGTAAACACCTGGAACAGCGCGCCAAGCGTCAAACCACGCAAGCGATTCAGGCGTTGCAACAATTACGCCCCGACGTTGCACACCTGTTGCCCGACGGCAAAAACCGTCGGGACACGCAAGACGTGCCGTCTGGCGAGTTGTTACCCAACGACTGCGTGCTGGTGCGCGCGGGTGAACGCATACCGGCCGATGGCAAGGTAATCAAAGGTCAATCGCACGTTGATGAATCCATGATCACGGGCGAACCGTTGCCCGTATCCAAACAGGTTGGACAACGCATCACCGGCGGCACCCTAAACCAAGAAGGGGCGTTGGAAATTCGGGTGACCCACACCGCCGCCCAATCGGTGTTGCAACACATTGTGCAAGCGGTGGAGCAAGCCCAATTGCAAAAAGCCCCGGTGCAACGCTTGGTCGATCGGGTGGCCACCGTCTTTGTGCCAGTGGTGGTGTTGGTTGCCATCGCCACGTGGGGTGCGTGGATGGTTAGTGGTATGCCCGCACTCAACGCGGCATGGATAGCCGTTGCGGTGTTGGTGATTGCTTGTCCGTGCGCCCTGGGCTTGGCCACGCCAGCCGCGATCATGGCGGGTACCGGCGCCGCGGCGCGTCATGGCATCCTGATTAAAGACGCCACGGTGTTAGAAAAGGCGCATCGCATTCAAACGGTGATTTTCGACAAAACCGGCACCCTAACCCAAGGCGCCCCCATGCTTGAACACCTGCAGCCCACCGCTGGGGTCACACACCATGAGTTGCTGCGTTGCGCTGCAGCCTTGCAACACAGCAGCACCCACCCCTTGGCACAGGCCACGCGTGACGCCGCCCAAGCCCAGGGTATTCAAATAACCGAGCCGCTAGAGGCTGAGGTGGTGGCCGGGTGTGGTGTGCGTGTAGCTGGCAAGGCCACGGCACTGGGCCGTTTGGAATGGTTACAAACGTTGGGTGTCGACACCCAGGGCCTTGACCCCCAGCCTTGGTTTGAACAAGGCTTGACGGTGTCGGCCGTGGCCCTCGACGGTCGTTTGTTGGGCCTTTTGGTGTATGGCGACGCGCCCAAACCGGGTGCGGCCGACGCCATTCGGCACTTGCAGCAAAGCGGCATGCGCGTGCTTATGGTGTCGGGCGACCACCCCGTGGCCGCGCAGCACATGGCAAAGCGCCTGGGCTTTACCCGGATGGACGACGTGCACGGCCGTGTGATGCCCGAGGGCAAAGCCGCGTTCATCAACCAGTGGCGAAGCCAACACGCCGGGGGCGTGGCGTTTGTGGGCGACGGCGTGAACGACGCGCCCGCGCTGGCGGCGGCCGATTTGGGGCTGGCCATGGCCGGCGGCAGCGGCTCCGATATCGCCATGCATTCGGCCAGCATCACCTTGATGCGACCCGACCCCGGCTTGGTGCCGGCTGCCTTGGCCATTGCCAACCACACCCACCGCACCATCTGGCAAAACCTGTTTTGGGCCTTTGCCTACAACGCGGTGGGGATTCCCTTGGCGGCGCTGGGGATATTAACCCCCATGATCGCTGGGGCGGCGATGGCTGCGAGCTCACTGAGCGTGGTCACGAACGCGCTGCTGCTGGGGCGCTGGCAGCCGAAGTAAGGCCCAGTCGTCCTACAATATCGCCTCCGCTGTCTGCCCTGACGTCCAAGGAGAACACCGTGTTGCGACGCCCGTTATGGATTTTGGCCACGCTGCCATTGTGGATTGCCGCCTGCGGCAACGAACAAACCCCTGCCTCAAGCACCAGCAGTGGCGTGGCTGAGGAAGAAAAAGTCCTCAACATATACAACTGGCCCGATTACATTCCCGAGGGCATGTTGGCCGCGTTTGAAAAAGAAACCGGCATCAAGGTCAACTACGACACGTTTGAAACCAACGAGGCCCTAAACGCCAAGCTGGTGGCTGGCAAAACCGGCTACGACATCGTCGTACCGGGCGCGGTGTTTGCCAAAGGGCAAATCGAAGCCGGTTTGTTGCAGCCGCTGAACAAGCAAGCCATACCCAACCTAAAAAATCTCGACCCGGCCATCATGGCCACCTTAACCAAAACCGACCCCGACAACCGGCACCTGGTGCCATGGGCGTGGGGCTTTACCACCGTTGGCATCAATGAAACCAAGGTCAAGGCGGCCTTGGGCAGCACGCCCATCCCCGATAACACGTGGGAACTGGTGTTCAACCCCACTTACACCAGCAAGCTGAAAGCGTGCGGCATTGCCTACCTGGACTCGCCCACCGAGATCATGCCGGTGGCCTTGCATCACATGGGCAAAGACGCCTATTCGTCCAACCCCAGCGATTACGCGGCTGCGGCCGATATGCTGGCCAAAGTGCGCGGCGATATTCGCTTGTTCAGCAGCACCATGATTGACGACATCGCCAGCGGCAAAGCCTGTGTGGCCATTGGGTGGTCGGGCGACATCAACATTGCGGCGGCGCGCGCAGAAGAAAACGGCAGCAAAGACGTGATTCGTGCCACGCTGCCCAGCGCCGGCGCCTTGATTTTCTTTGACAACATTGCCATTACCCAAGACGCCAAGCATCCACAAAATGCGCACCGCTTCATTGACTTTTACTTGCGCGCTGAAAACGCCGCCGCCATGGCCAATGAAATGAGCTATCCCACGGGCAACACCGCCGCCATGGGCAGCATCGACGCCAGCATCGCCAACAACGACACGATCTTTGTTAAGCCAGACTACATGGCCAAAATGATCCGCCCCAGCAGCTTCAGCAACGAAGCGCGACAAGCGTTGGCCAACGCCTACAACCGATTCAAGAGCGGCAGCTAAGCCTCGCCCCCAACCATGACCGGCGAGGCCTCGTTAGCTGAGAGGGGGTTTCTTAGCACCGACGCGGTGGTCAAGCAATTCGACGACGCCGTGGCGGTGGACGGCGTGTCGCTGTCGATACGACGCGGTGAGATCTTTGCGTTGCTTGGCAGTTCGGGGTGCGGCAAGTCCACGTTGCTGCGTATGCTTGCGGGCTTTGAGCGCCCAACCCAAGGGCGCATTTACCTTGATGGCGTGGACATCACCGATTGGCCGCCGTACGAGCGACCGATCAACATGATGTTCCAGTCGTACGCGTTGTTTCCACATCTCTCGGTGTGGGACAACGTCGCGTTTGGTTTGCGTCGCGAACACGTGGCCGCCGCGAGCTTGGCCGATCGGGTTGACGCCATGCTGAACCTGGTGCAACTGGGCCCCTACGCCAAGCGCAAGCCGCATCAGCTCTCGGGCGGGCAACAGCAGCGCGTGGCGTTGGCGCGCAGTTTGGTGAAGCGCCCACAGTTGCTACTGCTCGATGAGCCGCTGGGCGCGTTGGACAAAAAGCTGCGCGAGCAAACCCAATTTGAACTGGTGAACATCATTGAGCAAGTGGGCGTGACCTGCGTGATGGTGACCCATGACCAAGAAGAAGCCATGACCATGGCTTCACGCGTGGCCGTGATGGACAGGGGCCGCGTGCTGCAAGTGGGCGAGCCGCACGATATTTATGAATTTCCGGCCAGCCGCTTCGTGGCCGACTTTATTGGCAACGTCAATCTGTTTGATGGTGAGCTCATCGAAGACCTGCCCGAGCGTTGCGTGTTGCGCACCGAGGTTGGGCCCATCCATGTCGGGCACGGTGTCAGCGGCGCGCTGGGCTCGACGCTCACGGTGGCGATTCGACCCGAAAAGATCTCGATTGCGCGCGCCGACGCGGCCAAGCCGCCGGCGCACAACGCATGGCGCGGCAAGGTTGAAGAAATCGCTTACTTTGGCGCGTACAGCACCTATATCGTGACCCTGGAACACGGGCAGCGCATGAAAGTAACCGAGAGCAACGCGCTGCGCCACGGCCATCGAGACATCACCTGGGAAGACGACGTGGTGATGTGGTGCGATGTCATGGCGCCGGTGGTGATGCCGGCCACTTAATGACGCGCATCGCTGCTTTATTGGGTCGCGGCTGGATGGGGCGGCCGTTGGTGATCGCGGTGCCGTATGTGTGGCTTGGGCTGTTTTTTCTGGCGCCGTTTGCCATCATGTTCTACATCAGCTGGGTGGACATGGGCAACGACATCTTGCCATTCAAACCCCTGTGGGACGAAGCCAGTGGCGTGTTGCGCCTGCGCTTTGACAACTACACCTCGTTGTGGCGCAGCGATCAAGGGCAATGGTTTGACACGCTCTACGTGGACGCATACCTGCGTTCGGTGTGGTACGCCGCGCTCAGCGCGTGCATTTGCTTGTTGGTGGGTTATCCCTTTGCTTATGCCATGACGCGTGCCGACGCACGTTGGCGGCCGCTGTTGTTGCTGATGGTGATGCTGCCTTTTTGGACCTCGCTGCTGCTGCGGGTGTACGCCTGGAAAGGGCTTTTGGCGGATCAAGGCATTGTCAATCAGGCGTTGCTGGCCTTGGGGTGGGTGCAAACCGCGCCGGTGTTGTTGTATACCGATGTGTCGTTGCTGGTGGGCATGGCGTATGTGTATTTGCCGTTCATGGTGTTGCCCTTGTACGCGGCGTTAAGCAAACAAAACCCGCAGTGGCTAGAGGCCGCTTACGATTTGGGCTGCACGCCATGGCGAGCGTTTTGGATTGTGACCGTGCCATTGTCTTGGCGCGGTATAGGCGCGGGCATGATTTTGGTTTTTGTGCCGTCGTTGGGTGAGTTTGTGATTCCATCGCTGTTGGGTGGACCAGAGAACCTCATGATTGGGCGCGTGTTGTGGGACGAAATGTTCACCGCCAACAACTGGCCGCGCGCCAGTGCTTTGGCCACGGTTATGGTGTTGGCCATTGTGGTGCCCCTGGTTTGGTATGCCCGTGTGGCCGCCAAGGATGACCGTGGCTAAGGGTCTGTGGGCGGGGCGCGCGTGGCTGGCGTTGGTGTACGCCTTTTTGTATGCGCCGCTGTTGTACATGGTGGTGTTTTCGTTTAACAGCACCCGTCAGGATGCGCGTTACACCGGGTTTTCTTGGCGCTGGTACGAGGCCTTATTGAACGACACCAAATTGGTGGATGGTTTTTGGTTGTCGGTGCAAGTGGCCACCCTAACCGGTTTGTTGTCGGTGGTGGTGGGCACGTTTGCGGCGTATGTGTTGGTGCGTTACCGCCGCTTCGGTGGGCGCAGCCTATTTGCCGGCATGGCGCATGCGCCTTTGGTGATGCCCGAGGTGGTGGTGGGTTTGTCGCTGCTGTTGCTGATGGTGGGCATACAAACGCTGCTGGGCTGGCCCGAGCGCGGGGTGCTGACCATTGTGATTGGCCACA
>RFXW01000073.1 GCA_009921245.1 Candidatus Fonsibacter lacus
GCTGAGCACGTGCTCAGCCCGGCCCGCCAGCCCCTGCGTAAACACCGGCGGATGCTGGCACAGCCACAAGGCGTCGGCGTGGTTGGCGGTGCGGCCATGGGTGTAGGCACGCATCGCCTGCCAGGTAGGGGCGTAGGGCACCAGCCCCAGGTGCTGCACCAGCATCGACAACTTACAAAACCACCCGTACCAGGGGGTGGGTGCTGAGTGTGCGGTACAACTCGTCAAGCTCCTCGCGGCTGCGCACGTGCACCGTGAGGGTCAGCCCCAGGTAATTGCCGGCCCGGCTGGGGCGCACAGCGATGTCTTCGGCCCGAAGCTTGGCGTCGATGCGCTGCGCCACATGCAGCACGGCGGGAAGCAGGTCGTCGCTGCTCGGCCCCATAACCTTGATAGGGAAGTCACAGGGGTAGCTGATCAACGATTCGCTGGGCTCGCTCATGCCTACATTGTGCCTTTGACGGTGCAGGTACCATGCGGGGCATGCGCGCCCCCAACCCCTGGGATGAGCCCAACGAGCCGCCGCACCCGCCCCCCTGGAGTGCAGCGCAAGCGCGGGCGTGGCGCGCCCAACGCCGCGCCATGGCTGGGCCGTGGCATGCCTTGGGCTGGCAGTTGGGTGCGGTGTTGCTGGTGACGTTGTTGGGCGCGGCGGCTTTTGGCGCCAACGTGGCGCGCAGCGTGGCCTATGGCGGGGCAGCGGCGCTGGTGCCAAGTGCGGTCATGGCCTTGGCCATGCGAGGCGCCCTGATGCGCGCCGCCCAGGGGCATGCGGCGATGTCGCTCATGACGTTGCTGGCCTTTGAAATGCTAAAGGTGGCGCTGGCTGTGGCACTGCTGTTTGCCGCACCGGTTTGGTTGGGCAGCGTGGTGTGGCCGGCGCTGCTGGTGGGGCTGGTGGTGGGGTTAAAAGCACACCTGATGGCCATGGCCTTTGGCCCGAGTGGGCCCCGCAACCCAAGGCCAAGCCAATACCCCGACAAATGATTGGGCTGTAGGCTTGGTGTAATCCCTGATGTGCTACAGTTCGCGTTTTTTCAACACCCAGACCCTCCATTCCCATGGCATCTGAGCAAGGCCCCAGCGCTGGCGCTTACATAGAACACCACCTGACTCACCTGCAAAGTCAGGCGCCGACGTCGGTGGTTGATTTTTCGGTTATCAACCTTGACACCATCTTTTGGTCGGTGGCCATGGGGGTTTTGGGCTGCTTTTTGCTGTGGTTGGGCGCGCGTGCGGCCACCAGCGGCGTGCCCGGTCGGGTCCAAGCGGCGGTTGAGCTGCTGGTTGAAATGGTTGATAACCAAGCCAAGGGCATTGTGCACAACGCCCAAAGCCGGCTGGTGGTGGCGCCCCTGGCCCTGACGGTGTTTGTGTGGATTTTCTTCATGAATGCCATGGACTTGGTGCCCGTGGATTTGATTCCCAAGCTCTGGGAAGGTTGGTACGCCCTGACGGGGCGTGACCCGCACGATGCCTACATGCGTGTGGTGGCCACCGCCGATTTGTCTGGCGCCCTGGGCCTGTCGGTGGGCGTGCTGGTGGTGTGTTTGTATTACGCGGTGAAGGTTAAAGGCCTGGGTGGTTGGATCCACGAGCTGTTCACCGCGCCGTTTGGCAACCACTTTGTGCTGTACCCATTCAACTTTGCCATGCAACTGGTTGAAATGGTGGCCAAAACAGTCTCGCACGGCATGCGATTGTTTGGCAACATGTACGCCGGGGAACTGATCTTCATGCTGATCGCCCTCATGGGCGGCGCGTTCTCGCTCAGCTTCACTGGCGTGGCGCTGTCGGTGGCGCATGTGGTGGCGGGCACCGCTTGGGCCATCTTTCACATCTTGATCATCACGCTGCAAGCGTTTGTGTTCATGATGCTGACCCTGGTGTACGTGGGTCAAGCACACGACCACCACTAACCTGTTTTTTTCTGTCTTCGTCTGCAAAACCCCTAAGGAGTCATCATGGAATTGATCGGATTTGTTGCCTTGGCCGCTGGCCTCATCATCGGCCTCGGTGCGGTGGGTGCCTGTATCGGCATCGGCATCATGGGCAGCAAGTATCTTGAGGCTGCAGCCCGTCAGCCCGAGCTCATGGGTGAGTTGCAAACCAAAATGTTCTTGCTGGCTGGTCTGATCGACGCCGCGTTCATTATTGGTACCGGTGTGGCTTTGTGGTTCGCCACCGCCAACCCGTTCCTTGCCCAGCTCGCCAACCTGCCCAAGTAACTCGCGGCGTGCGCCCTTGGTTGGGCGCATGGTGCAGGCTCACTGACGTGGGCGTGCGATTGACGCGAAAGGAAAAGACGTGAGTATCACCGGAACCTTGATTGCCCAAATGGTGGTGTTCCTGATTTTGGTCGGGTTCACCATGAAATTTGTTTGGCCGCCGATTGTTCAGGCCTTGGATGAGCGCGCCAAGCGTGTGGCTGAGGGCTTGGCGGCAGCCGACAAGGCGCGCAGCGAGCTGGCCAACGCCAACGCTCGGGTTGAGCAAGAGTTGGCCCAAGCGCGCAACGACTCAGCGGCGCGTTTGGCAGACGCTGAGCGTCGTGCACAAGTCTTGATCGAAGAGGCCAAGGCCAAGGCGCAGCAAGAGGCCGCGCAAATCCTTGCCGCGGCTCAGGCTGAGGCCCAGCAACAGACGGTTAAGGCGCGCGAGGCGCTGCGGGCCGAGGTGGCGGGTTTGGCGGTTAAAGGTGCCGAGCACATTCTGCGGCGCGAAATCGACGCCAAAGCACACGCCCAGCTGCTGGATCAGCTCAAGGCCGAACTCTAAGCGGAGCATCAACATGGCTGAACTTGCCACCATTGCCCGGCCCTATGCCGAGGCGCTGTTCCAAGCCAGCGGCAGCCAAGCCGACGCGGTGTTGGCGTGGCTTGAGCCATTGGCGGCGGCGGCCACCCAACCCAATGTGTTGGCCTACGCCCACAGCCCAGCGGTGAACGTGGCGCAGGTGGTGCAGGCGTTGAGCGCCCCGCTAGAGAAAGCCATGGATGCCAAGGCCATCAACTTTTTGACCGCGTTGGCAGAAAACCGCCGGCTTGCGGCTTTGCCCGAGGTGGCGCGCCAGTTTCGGGCGTTGCGTAACGCCCGCCAGGGCACGCAAGATGCTCAGGTATGGAGCGCGTTCGAGCTTGATCAGGCGGCGCTCGAAGCGTTGCGCCCGGCTTTGGAGAAGCGCTTTGAGCGCCAGTTGAATTTGTCGGTGCACGTCGATCCGCAGCTGATCGGCGGTGTGCGCGTGGTGGTGGGCGACGAGGTGTACGACGCCTCGGTCCGGTCCCGGTTGGAACACATGCGGGTGTCGTTGGCGGCGTAACGCCAGCGATACAAAAAAGCAGAGCTTTTACATAGGAAACGAACATGCAACTCAACGCATCCGAAATCTCCGAGTTGATCAAAAGTCGGATAGAGGGTTTGTCTGACGGCGCCAACGTGGCCACCGAAGGAACGGTGGTATCGGTGACCGACGGCATCTGCCGCATCCACGGCCTGTCCGACGTGATGGCCGGTGAGATGTTGGAATTCCCCGGCAACGTGTTTGGCTTGGCGCTGAACCTCGAGCGCGATTCGGTTGGCGCGGTGGTGTTGGGTGCGTACGAAGGCATTTCAGAAGGCGACACCGTTAAGTGCACTGGACGTATTCTTGAGGTGCCGATTGGCCCCGAGTTGGTTGGTCGTGTGGTGAACGCGCTGGGTCAGCCGATTGACGGCAAGGGCCCGATCAACGCCAAACTCACCGACGTGATTGAAAAGGTGGCGCCCGGCGTGATTGCGCGCCAGTCGGTGAGTCAGCCCATGCAAACCGGCCTGAAGTCGGTGGACTCCATGGTGCCCATTGGCCGTGGCCAGCGTGAATTGATTATTGGCGACCGCCAAACCGGTAAAACGGCCGTGGCCATTGACGCCATCATCAATCAAAAGGGTCAAGACATGACCTGCGTCTATGTGGCCATTGGCCAAAAGGCGTCGTCGATTAAAAACGTGGTGCGGGCACTGGAGCAGGCCGGCGCCATGGAATACACCATTGTGGTGGCGGCCTCAGCCTCTGAGTCGGCTGCCATGCAATACGTGGCGGCCTATTCGGGCTGCACCATGGGCGAATACTTCCGTGATCGCGGCCAAGACGCCCTGATCATTTACGACGATTTGTCCAAGCAAGCGGTGGCGTATCGTCAGGTGTCGTTGTTGCTGCGTCGTCCCCCAGGGCGTGAGGCGTTCCCCGGCGACGTGTTCTATTTGCACAGCCGTTTGCTTGAGCGTGCCGCGCGCGTCAGCGCCGACTATGTGGAGCAATTCACCAAAGGCGAAGTCAAAGGCAAAACCGGTTCACTCACGGCCTTGCCCATTATTGAAACGCAAGCCGGTGACGTGTCGGCGTTTGTGCCCACCAACGTGATCTCGATCACCGACGGCCAAATATTTTTGGAAACCTCGCTGTTCAACTCGGGTATCCGTCCGGCTATTAATGCCGGTATTTCGGTCTCGCGTGTGGGTGGTGCGGCGCAGACCAAGCTTATTAAGAGCCTCTCGGGTGGTATTCGTACCGACTTGGCGCAGTATCGTGAACTGGCCGCTTTTGCGCAGTTTGCCTCCGACCTGGATGAGGCCACCAGGCGTCAGCTGGACCGCGGTGCACGCGTGACCGAGTTGCTTAAGCAGGCGCAGTACAGCCCGCTGCCCATCAGCTTAATGGCCAGCTCTTTGTACGCGGTGAACAAGGGCCACTTTGACGATTTGGACGTGAAGCAAGTGCTGGCGTTTGAAGCTGGCTTGCACGCCCACCTCAAAGACAAGCACGCCGCGTTGTTGGCCAAGCTCGACAGCGACAAGGCCATGGACAAAGAGGCCGAGGCGGAGTTGGAGTCGGCCGTGGTGGCGTTTAAGAAAAACTTTGCGTAAACCCTACGGGCCCAACTAAGGAACAGGCATGCCAACCGGCAAGGAAATACGCGGCAAGATTGGTAACTTTCAAAGTACCAAAAAAATCACCAAAGCGATGGAGATGATATCGGTCTCCAAAATGCGCAAAGCGCAGGATCGCATGCGTGCGGCGCGCCCGTACAGTGAAAAGGTGCGGGCGATTGTGGCGCACCTGCGTCGGGCCAACGCCGAGTATCAGCACCCCTACATGCGCGCCAACCAAGGCAAGCAGGCGGTGGTGATTGCGGTGACCACCGACAAAGGTTTGTGCGGCGGTCTAAACACCAACATTTTGCGTGTGCTGGTAACCAAAGCCCGGGAACTCAAAAAAGAAGGCTTGGACACCGCCGCCGTGGCGATTGGTAACAAGGGCTTGGGCTTTTTTAACCGCACCAAAATCCCGGTCATGGCGCACGTCACCCAGCTGGGCGATCAACCCTCATTGGAGCGACTGATTGGCCCGGTGAAGGTGGCCCTGGATGCGTTTGAGCGGGGTGAAGTAGGCGCTGTGTACCTGGCTTATTCCAAGTTTGTAAACACCATGCGCCAAGAGCCGGTGTTGGAGCAAATATTGCCGCTTACCCCCGAGCGACTCGACGCTGGGGCCCAAGAAGGCTATTCGTGGGATTACCTGTACGAGCCCGACGCCGAAACCGTGATCGACGACTTGTTGGTGCGCTACGTTGAGGGCTTGGTGTACGAAGCCGTGGCAGAAAACATGGCCAGCGAACAAGCCGCGCGCATGGTGGCCATGAAGGCCGCCACCGACAACGCGGGCAACATGATTGCCGAATTGCAGCTGGCGTACAACAAAACCCGGCAAGCGGCGATCACGAAAGAATTGTCTGAAATTGTCTCCGGCGCGGCCGCCATTGGTGGCTAGGGCAAGCGTTGGCAACCCGTTAATTTGAAATCAAGGTGGAGCAAAAAATGGCTCAAGTGCAAGGCAAAATTGTTCAGTGCATCGGCGCGGTGGTGGACGTGGAGTTCCCCCGCGACGGCGTTCCTCATATTTACGACGCGCTTAAGCTCGAGGGCACGGCACTGACGCTGGAAGTTCAGCAACAGCTGGGCGACGGGGTGGTGCGGGCCATCGCGCTGGGTTCATCGGACGGACTCAAGCGTGGCCTGATGGTAACCAACACCGGCGCACCCATTACGGTGCCGGTTGGCAAGGCCACGCTGGGCCGCATCATGGACGTGTTGGGCAACCCCATTGACGAGCGTGGTCCAGTTGACCAAACCTTAACCGCATCGATTCACCGCGCAGCCCCGGTTTACGACGAGCTGTCGCCGTCAACCGAATTGCTGGAAACGGGCATCAAGGTGATTGACTTGGTGTGCCCGTTTGCCAAGGGCGGCAAGGTGGGCTTGTTCGGCGGTGCCGGTGTGGGCAAAACCGTGAACATGATGGAGTTGATCAACAACATCGCCAAGGCGCACTCGGGCTTGTCGGTGTTTGCCGGTGTGGGTGAACGAACCCGTGAAGGCAACGACTTCTACCACGAGATGATGGAATCCAACGTGGTGGTCTCGGACAACTTGTCGGAGTCCAAGGTGTCGATGGTGTACGGTCAGATGAACGAGCCGCCTGGCAACCGTTTGCGTGTGGCCTTAACGGGCTTGACCATTGCCGAATCTTTCCGTGACGAAGGTCGCGACGTGTTGTTCTTTGTTGACAACATTTACCGCTACACCTTGGCCGGTACCGAAGTGTCGGCCTTGCTGGGTCGTATGCCATCGGCGGTGGGTTATCAGCCTACGTTGGCCGAAGAAATGGGCCGCTTGCAAGAGCGCATCACCTCCACCAAAGTCGGCTCCATTACGTCGATTCAGGCGGTGTACGTGCCTGCTGACGACTTAACCGATCCCTCACCGGCCACCACCTTTGCCCACTTGGACTCCACCGTGGTGCTTAGCCGTGATATTGCCGCCTTGGGCATTTACCCTGCGGTTGATCCGCTGGACTCCACCAGTCGCCAGCTTGACCCGCACGTGGTGGGTGAAGAGCACTACCAAGCGGCGCGGGCGGTGCAAGGCACGCTGCAACGCTACAAAGAATTGCGTGACATCATTGCGATTTTGGGTATGGATGAACTGTCGGCAGACGACAAGTTGATTGTGGCCCGGGCGCGCAAAATTCAGCGCTTTTTGTCGCAGCCGTTCCACGTGGCCGAGGTGTTCACGGGCACCTCGGGCAAGTACGTAAGCTTGGCCGAGACCATTCGTGGCTTTAAGATGATTGTGAACGGTGAGTGCGACAACTTGCCCGAGCAGGCGTTTTACATGGTTGGCACGATCGACGAGGCCATTGAAAAAGCCAAAAACCTTTAATTTCAGGTAAGCCCAGTCATGACGACCCTTCAAGTGGATGTGGTGAGTGCCGAGGCCTCGTTGTTTTCGGGCGAGGCTAAGTTTGTTGCGCTGCCTGGGGTATCGGGTGAGCTGGGTATTTATCCAAGGCACACGCCTTTGATTACGCGCATCCGCCCAGGTTCGGTGCGCATCGAACAAGCCGACGGCGAGCACGCCTACATTTTTGTCGCTGGCGGCATCTTAGAAGTGCAACCCGATGGCGTCACCGTATTGGCCGACACCGCCATTCGTGGTGAAGACCTAGACGAAGAGAAAGCGCAGGCGGCCAAGGTTTCTGCCGAGGCGGCGCTCAGCCAGGCCTCCACCGACCAAGCGTTGGCTGAGGCGCAAGCCGAACTGGCGGTGGCGCGAGCCCAATTGGCGATGTTGCGCCACCTGCAGTCGAAAAAATAATTTCAGTGGCGCAGCTTGGCCGTGGTTAAGCAAATGGCGCCTCAGGTCTCCAGCGAGCAGGTCGAGCAAGACTTTTACCAAGCGCTGCAACAGGGCGATTTGCAGCGACTCATGGCTTGTTGGGTGGACGACGACGACGCCCTTTGCGTTCCCCCCGGAGCCGAACCCTTGCACGGCTTGGCGGCTATTCGTGGCTTATTTGCCGAGTTGTTTGCCGCCGGCGGCATGCGGGTGCAGTTGGTGGCGTCACGCCGCAGCCAAGGCTTGGACTACGCCGTGCATTGGGTTACCGAGCACGTGCAGGTGCAAAGCGAGCAGGGCGCGGCGGTGGCTGTGGTGTATGCCACCAACGTGTTTATTAAAACCCCTGCCGGGTGGCGCCTGCTAACCCACCACGCCAGCCCCGGCGGCATGCACCTGGGGACGTCGGGTGCCAGCATGGAAGCGTCACCCAACGTTTTGCACTAACCATGCCTGCATCACCAGCACCCTGGTGGTGTTGGGGCGGCCACGCCCAAACCATTGCCTCGGCCACATGGGCCAGACGCCATCGCCGCCACCTGCCACTTCCACCGCCCACGTGGCATACCTGGTCAACACCCGATGACGATGTGGTGGCGTTGGCCCAGTTTGCCGAGTTGCCGCAACCCACCACCACGCCGCAACCGGTGCTGGTGATGTTTCATGGACTGGAGGGCAGCGCCAACAGCCATTACGCCCAAGCCATGGCCGGGGCCTGCGCGCAGGCCGGGGTGGCGCTGTGGCTGCTGCATTTTCGAGGCTGCGGTGGCTTGCCCAACCGGCAACCGCGCGCCTACCATGCCGGCGATGTGGCTGAAATTGAATGGATGCTGGCGCGGGTCGCCGCGCTTACCCCAGGGCGCCCACGCGCGGCGGTGGGTATTTCGTTGGGTGGCAACGCGCTGATGCGTTGGGCCAGTGCACACGGCACGCAGGCGGCGCGGTATGTCAACGCGGTGGCGGCGGTGTCCGCGCCGTTTGATTTGGCCGCCGCTGGGCACGCCATTGAACAAGGCGCCAACCGGTGGCTTTATACCCCTATGTTCTTGCGCACCATGAAACAAAAAGCCCAGGCCATGCAGCGCGCTTACCCCGATTTGCTGGACTGGGCTCGGGTGCACAAGGCCCGCACCATTCGTGCGTTTGACGACGCCTTCACCGCCCCCCTGCACGGCTTTGCCGGTGTCAACGATTATTGGGCGCAGGCCTCGGCCGGCCCGCACCTGTCGGCGCTGGCCTTGCCCGCGTGGCTGTGCCACGCACAAAACGACCCATTCGTGCCCTACACCTCGATTGCGCCGTGGCGGGGTACAACCAACGTCACGTGGGTGACGCCGCCGACCGGTGGCCACGCCGGCTTTTTGCATGCCGCAGGTGCCCCTTGGCGTGGCCAGCTGTGGCGTTGGTGTGAAGAATTGTTGCAATGGTTGAGGCCGCACGCCTATGGATGATTTGGTGCAACAAGCCATGGCCAAATGGCCCAATGTTCCAGCCTGTTATGGTTGGTTGGGCTTGGACGCGCGTGGCGATTGGTATATGCGCGACGACCGCGTGCAAGCGTTGGGGCCATTTGTTGCCTCCCCTGAGACCAGCGACGCGCAACGACGGGCGCAAAAAGGCACACGCTTGGC